>JBEQAM010000202.1:0-4678 GCA_041640375.1 Rehaibacterium sp.
TGGGTGGCCATCTGGGCCTACGCCACCGACGCTCTCTACGTGATTGCCGCTCCAGTCCAGGGTAGCAGCACCCGACTCGGCATCCTTCGAGAGAACCGGCTTTCCATCGCCCTTTCCGCCATTGCGCTCATGGCTGGCTGGGCCGTTGGCCGATCGATTGCTCACTCCAAAGTTCATCCGCCCGCGGCCTGACCGATCGTGTCTGGACGCCTCCCGCGACGGCCCGGGCCATCATGGAATCCGCCGGAGCAGAGCCCGTCGTTCAAGCGGCCGCGGTCGGCCGGAAGCGTCATCGGCTTGATTGCTTCGAGGCCCGTCACGTCAGCCGTGCGTCGCCTGCTGCGTCGTGACGCAGCGCGATGCGGGGTTCAGGCGCGGGGGGCTGAAAGGATGCAATGGCCGATCGGGCGCCGCGAAGGCGGCGCGGTGGTGTCCGGCGGTCCGTCTTCGCGGGGATAGCCGCTTCATTCGGCGTCGGGTTGGCGGATGGCGATCTCCGCTGCCTCGCCGCGCCAGTCGAAGCTCGCCCGCAGTTCGCCGCGTCGTGCGTCGTGGCGCAGGTCGGCATCGGCCAGCGGCCGGCCGTCGAGCTGCACGCGCTGCGGCGCCTGCGTCCAGCCGTGCACCACCAGCGTGATGCGGCGCGTGTCGGGGCGGCCGGGGTAGTGGCCGCCCTCGCGGCGCAGGCGCACGGTGAGGGTTTGCGCGCCATGCTCGGCGGCGAAGTGGAGCAGTTCGTGGGCGTCGCTGTCGTGGGCGCCGAAGCTGTGGCCGTCGTCTTCGTACATCCGGCCTTCGGCGGCCGGTGTGCCGGCGTCGGCCCAGTAGTGCAGTTCGAGCCGGTCGCTGCGGTAGTCGCGGGTGGTGGCGACCGGCTCGACCATCGGCACGAAGGCGCCGGCGCGGACCAGCACCGGGATCGCTTCGCGCCGCACCGGCAGCCGCTGCCGTCGGCCGCCCTCGTAGCGGCGGCCGCTGTGGAAGTCGAACCACACGCCGCGCGGCAGCGCGACATCGAGTGCGCTCACACGCGGGCGGACCACGGGGAAGACCAGGAAGGCGTCGCCCCACAGGTAAGCGTCGTGGCGGTCGATCAGGGCGGGATCGGATTCGTCCTCGAAGAACAGCGGCCGCATCGGCGGCAGGCCGGTGCGGGCGTGCTGCCAGGCCAGGGTGTAGTGGTAGGGCAGCAGGCGGTAGCGCAGACGCACGGCCTCGCGGGCGAGGGCGCGGGTGCG
Source organism: Rehaibacterium sp. (assembly GCA_041640375.1). GTDB lineage: Bacteria > Pseudomonadota > Gammaproteobacteria > Xanthomonadales > Xanthomonadaceae > Rehaibacterium. The sequence goes on from JBEQAM010000202.1 coordinate 1,239, forward strand.
GCGGTCGTGGAAGACCGGCTCGGGCGCGATGTGCTCCTGGGCGTGCGGGCGGAACACCGGCTGGAACACGCCGTATTGCAGCCAGCGCAGATACAGCTCGCGGTCGAAGCGCTCGCCGCCGGCGAAGCCGCCGAGGTCGGAATGGATCCAGCCGAAGCCGAACAGGCCCATCTGCAGCGCCAGTTCGACCTGCGCGCCCAGGCCGTCCCAGCTGCGCTCGACATCGCCGGTCCACGGCACCATGCCGTAGCGCTGCGAGCCGGGCGCGCCGGCGCGCATCATCACGAACGGGCGGCGCGTGGGGAAGTCGGCGCGCATGCCTTCGTAGACCAGCCGCGCCCATTCGTGACCGTAGGCATTGTGCACTTCGTCGGCGCTGCCGAGGGCGTGGAGGGTGTCGTGCGGATGCACTTCGGGTTCGCCGAGGTCGCCCCACCAGCCGCCGACGCCCTGCGCGGTCAGCCCGCGGTAGATGGCCCAGAACCAGTCGGCGGCGCGGCGATCGAACACGTCGATCAGGCCGGTGTGGCCGAAGTAGAAGTCGAAGGTTTTCGGTTTGCCGGCGAGGTCGCGCGCGAGCACGCCGGCCTGCACGGCCTCGTCCCAGCGGGTGGAGGTGGTCAGGACGAAGGGCTCGGTGACCAGGATGGTCTGCACGCCGTCGGCGGCGAAGTCGCGCAGCATGCCTTCGGGGTCCGGGAACGCTTCGCGGTCCCAGTCGAGCCTGCCCATGTGGCCCTGGATGTCGGGGCCGAACCAGTACAGGTCGAGCACCAGCGCGTCGAGCGGGATGTCGTGCGCGCGGAACAGTCGCACGACCTCGCGCGCCTGCGCCTCGGAGCGGTAGCCGAAGCGCGAGGCGTAGTTGCCGAGCGTCCAGCGCGCCGGCAGCGGTGGGCGGCCGGTGACGGCGACGTAGTTCTCGATGATCTGCGGATAGCTGTCGCCGGCGACGACGAGGTAGCCGGTGCGGCCGGCGACCGCCTCGAACTGCAGCACGTCGGGCTCGGTCTTGCCGAGGTCGATGTGGCCGCGCGCGCTGTTGTCGAACAGCAGCAGGTATTTGCGGCTGGACAACACCGCCGGCAGGCTGAAGTACATCTGTTCGGAGCGGCTGCCGTAACCGTAGTGGGGCCGGTTGTAGAGCGGCAGGCGGTGGCCGCGGCGGTCCATGCCGAGCACGCGCTGGCCGGCGCCGAGCAGCTTCTCGTCGGGCGCGAGCCGGAAGCGGAAGCCACGCAGCGTCTCGTGGTGGAACAGGCCGGCCTCTTCGGCCAGCAGCGGCGCGTCGCCGCGCAGGTATTCGATGCGCAACGGGCGTTTGTGGACCACGGCGCGCAGGCGGCCGCTGTCGTAGACCAGCCGGTCGTCGTGCACCTCGAGCGTCGCCGGCACCGGCGCGGTGTCGATCAGGCTGAACGAGGGCAACTGCTTGCGGCCTTCGGGCCGGTAGTGTGCCTCGATCGCCTCGGTGCCGCGGAAGCTCAGGCGCAGCGCGCCGTCGCTGGTTTCGATGTGCAGGCCGTCGTCGCGCAGGGCGTGGGCGACGTAATCGGCCGCCCGCGCCGGCACGGCGAGGACGAGGGCGAGCGGCAGCAGCAGGCGGAGCCTCATGGAGCGATCTCGATCAGCTGGGCGGCGTACGGCGGCAAGCGCAGCGACAGCCGCGCCCGGCCATCCTCGACCACGAGCGCGCTGTCGAGCGGCACGCCGAGCAGGTCGTGGACGGCATGGCGGCCGTCGCTGAGCCGCCAGGCGGCGACGAGCTCCGGTGGCAGGGCGAGGTCGATGGCGTAGTCGCGCTCGGCCGAGAAGTTGGCGACGGCGATCAAGCGCCGCTCGCCCTGCCAGCGCGCGAAGGCGAACAGGCGGCCGTCGTAGCCGGGCGTGTGGGTGCGGTTGTACGCGTGCAGGTCGGCGTAGTCGCCGCGCAGCGCAGGGTGTTCGGCCGACAGTCGCAACAGCCGCGCGTAGAACGCACGCAGCGCGCGCTCGGCCCCGCTCAGCCCGCCGCCGTCGAAGCGGCCGCCGTTCATCCAGCGCTGATGCGCGGGCACGCCCCAGTAGTCGAAGATCGTGGTGCGGCTGGCCTTGCCGAAACCGGCGTCGCCCGCGCCCGCTTCGCCGACCTCCTGGCCGAAGTACAGCAGTGTCGCCGAGCGGCCGAGCGCGACGGTCACCAGCATCGCCGGACGCCCCATCCGCGCGTCGCCGGCGAATTCGGGGCTGGCGATGCGCTGCTCGTCGTGGTTTTCGAGGAAACGCAGCAGCCGGGTGTCGATGTCGGCCAGCGCGTCGCGGATCGGCCGCAGGCTGTCGGTCTCGGCCCTGCCCTGCATCACCGCCTTGAGGCCGTCGTAAAGATCGACCTTGTCGTAGAGGTGGTCCATCAGGCCGAGCCGCAGGTAATTGCGGTACTCGGCCGGGTTGTAGATCTCGGCGAGCAGGAAGGCGTCGGGACGGCGCTGTTTGATGTGGCTGTTGAGGTAGCTCCAGAACTCCACCGGCACCATCTCGGCCATGTCGTAGCGGAAGCCATCGACGCCCTGGTCGAGCCAGTGGTCGACGATCTGCCGGAACTTGACCCAACTGCCGGGCACGTCGCGGCCCTGCCAGAAGGCGTGATGGGCGGCGGCGTCCCGCTCGGCGTAGTCGGGCGGCAGGCGGTCGAAGTCGTGGCTGCCGTCGGGACGGACGCCGACATTGATCTTGACCGTCTCGTACCAGTCGTCGAAGTCCGGGCGGTGGCTGCGCGCGCCGTTGCCGGTCCACCTGGCCGGATTCTCGTCGAACTTTCCGTCCGCCAGCGGGTGCGGCTCGCCGCCGAGCGGCAGGTAGCCCTCGGGCCAGGCGGGGACTTCGAACGGCGTGCCGACGACGTAGTAGAAGTCGTTGTCGCGCGCGTACTCGACCGTGGTGTCGTCGTCCTCGCCGAAGTCGCGCACACCCGCGGGCCGGGTCGTGGAGCGGTAGCCGCGGGCGACGTGGTTGGGGACGATGTCGACGATCACGCGCATGCCGTGCGCATGGGTGCGGGCGACCAGTGCGCGGAACTCCTCCAGCCGGCGCGCCGGATCGACGGCGAGATCGGGATTGACGCTGTAGTAGTCCTTGATCGCGTAGGGCGAGCCGGCCCGGCCCTTGACCACGTCGGGATCGTCGTCGGCGATGCCGTACGCCGTGTAGTCACGCACCAGCGCATGGTGCGGCACACCGGTGTACCAGAGGTGGGTGACGCCGAGTTCACGGATGCCGGCGAGCGCCGCATCGGTGAAGTCGGCGAACTTGCCGACGCCGTTCTCTTCGATCGTGCCCCAGGGCGTGTTGGTGGTGCCGGTGTTGCCGAACAGGCGGGTCATGACCTGGTAGACCACCGGCCGGCCGCCGGCCCCTGAGGCGGTCTCGGACGCGGTCTGTGATGCGGTCTCGGGCACGGTCTC
>JBEQAM010000203.1:0-2237 GCA_041640375.1 Rehaibacterium sp.
CAGCCGACCTTCTTCATCACGTTGTCGATCGCACTGACCGGGGCGGTAGTGAACCAGGCCGGCTCCTGCGAGTGGGTGGCGTGGGCCAGGATGCGCGCCAGCGGGGTCAGCCCCTTGGCCTTGGCAACCTCCTCGGACACCAGCACGGTCGCCGCGGCGCCATCGTTGATGCTGGAGGAACTGGCGGCGGTGATGGTGCCGTCCTTCTTGAACGCCGGCTTGAGCGCCGGGATCTTGTTGACGTCGCAGCGGCCCGGCTGCTCGTCCCTGTCGATGACGACCTCGCCCTTGCGGCCGGCCACGGTCACCGGGGCGATCTCGTCGGCGAAGGCGCCGGACTCCTGCGCGGCCAGCGCGCGGCGCACGCTCTCGGCGGCGAAGGCGTCCTGCTCCTCACGGGTGAAGCCGTACTTTTCCACGCACATTTCGCCGAACACGCCCATCGCCTGTTTGTCGTAGGGATTGGTCAGGCCGTCCCAGGCCATGTGGTCGAGGAACTCGGCGCTGCCGTACTTGATGCCGGTACGCGCACCGTTGAGCAGGTGCGGGGCGTTGGTCATCGACTCCATGCCGCCGGCGACGACGATCTGCGCCGAACCGGCGCGGATCAGGTCGTGGCCCAGCATGATCGCCTTCATGCCCGAGCCGCAGACCTTGTTGATGGTGGTGCAGCCGACCGCGACCGGCAGACCGGCGCCGAGCGCCGCCTGACGAGCCGGCGCCTGACCGAGGCCGGCCGGCAGCACGCAGCCCATGATGACTTCGGACACATCGGCGGCGGCGACGCCGGCCTGCTCCAGCGCGGCGCGGATGGCGGCGGCGCCCAGCGTCGGCGCGGGGACGCCGGTGAACTGGCCGAGGAGGGAACCGATGGCGGTGCGCTTGGCGCCCGCGATGACGACGTGGGTCATGCGTATCTCCGGGTTGGATCGGGAATGCTTCCGAACCGCCCGATTATGCGCCCGCATGCTGCACTGCGGCAAACCCGCTCCGCCGGGGGCGGAGCCAAAGAAAAAGCGGGCCGGCCAGAAGGGGCCGGCCCGTTGCTGGTGGCGTCCCGGCGCTCCCGGGATTCCGGTGCTGCCGGACAGTCGCCGGCGGCGGTACTTATACCGCGCCCGGTCGCCGGCGGCGCGGTCGAGGCGACCCGCGGCAGCGCGGCGGCGACGGACGCGCCGCGTGGGCTCAGGCGCGGCCCTCGAACAGCTCGCGGCCGATCAGCATGCGACGGATCTCGTTGGTGCCGGCGCCGATCGCGTACAGCTTGGCGTCGCGCAGGATGCGGCCGGTCGGGTACTCGTTGATGTAGCCGTTGCCGCCCAGGCACTGGATGCCTTCCAGCGCGACCTGCACCGCGGCCTCGGAGGCGTGCAGCAGGCAGCTGGCCGGATCGATGCGCGAGGCGTGACCGCGGTCGTAGTCCATCGCCACCAGGTAGGCGTAGGCACGCGAGGACTGCAGTGCGGTGTACATGTCGGCGATCTTGGCCTGCATGATGCCAAAGCTGCCGATCGGTGCGTCGAACTGCCGGCGCTCGCGCACGTAGGGCAGTGCGACGTCCAGTGCCGCCTGCATCAGGCCGAGCGGGCCACCGGTGAGCACCAGGCGCTCGGTGTTCAGACCCGACATCAGCACCTTCACGCCCTGGTTCACCTCGCCGAGCACGTTCTCCTCGGGAATCTCGCAGTCCTCGAACACCAGTTCGCAGGTGTTGGAGCCGCGCATACCCAGCTTGTCGAGCTTCTGCGCGGTGGAGAAGCCCTTCATGCCCTTCTCGACGAGGAAGGCCGTCATGCAGCGGCTGCCGGCCTCCTTGCCCGCAGTGCGCATGTAGACGATGAGCACGTCGGCCTCGGGGCCGTTGGTGATCCACATCTTGCTGCCGTTGGCGACCCAGCGATCGCCGCGCTTCTCGGCGCGGCAGCTCATCGAGCCGACCACGTCGGAGCCGGCGCCGGGCTCGCTCATCGCCAGCGCGCCCTTCCACTCGCCGCTGCACAGCTTCGGCAGGTACTTTGCGCGCTGTGCCGGATTGCCGTTGTTGTAGAGGTTCTGCACGCACAGGTTGGAATGCGCGCCGTAGCTCAGGCCGACGCTGCCGGATGCGCGCGAGATTTCCTCCATCGCGACCAGATGCGCCAGGTAGCCCATCTCCGAGCCACCGAATTCGCCGGGCACGGTGATGCCGAGCAACCCCATTTGGCCCAGCTTTGGCCACAGGTCCTGCGGAAAGGCGT
>JBEQAM010000203.1:2247-4667 GCA_041640375.1 Rehaibacterium sp.
TGCCCGCCATACGCCCGCGGGATGGTCATGCCGAGGAAGCCGGCCGCCTTCAGATCGGCGACGTGATCCCACGGATAGGCCTCGGTGCGGTCGATCTCGGCCGCGCGCGGGGCGATTTCGGACTCGGCGAAGCGGCGGACGGCTTCGCGCAGGGCGTCGATCTCTTCGCCCAGAGGGAATGGACGCATGGCAACTCCGTGGCTTGCGATGGGGTGATTGTAGCGTCGGCGCGTGAGCGCGCCGTGGTTTCTCGAACCCCTCTCCCGCAGCGGGAGAGGGGGTGCCAGCCCCCGAAACGACACCGCCCGGACGGGCCGGGCGGTGCGGGTGCGAGCAGTGGAGGCGATCAGTTGCCGCGGCGGCCGAGGAAGCGCGGCGCATGGTTGCCCATGTGCGGCAGCTTCAGCTTGCCGATGGTGTTGATGCGCTCCTCGGCCATGCGGTCGGCGGCCTTGTAGGTCGGGATGCCGTCGCGCTTGGAGATCTCGAAGATCCGCATCAGGTTGTAGTAGATGGTGCGCATCATGCGCATGGCGCGCTCGCGGTTGTAGCCGTCGATCTCCAGCGACACGTTCATCAGGCCGCCGGCATTGACCGCGTAGTCCGGGGCGTACAGCACGCCGCGGCGCTCCAGTTCATCGCCGATCTCGTCGGTGGCGAGCTGGTTGTTGGCCGCGCCGCAGATCACCTTGGCCTTGATGCGGTCGATGGTGGACTCGTTGACGGTACCGCCGAGGGCGGTCGGCGAGTAGACGTCGGCGTCGACGTCGTAGATCTCGTCCAGCCCCACCGCCTCGCAGCCGAACTCGTCGACGGCGCGGCGCACCGCCTCCTGGTTGATGTCGGTGACGAACACCTTGGCGCCACGCTCGCGCAGCAGCTTGACGAACTCGATGCCGACGTGGCCCACGCCCTGCACGGCGTAGCTGTACTTGCCCACGTCCTCGTTGCCGAACTTGACGTTGAGCGCCGCCATCAGGCCCTGCAGGGTGCCGTAGGCGGTGAACGGCGACGGGTCGCCCGAGCCGCCGTGGACCTGGTGCACGCCGGTGACGTATTCGGTCTCACGGAACACGTACTCCATGTCGTTGACGTCGATGCCGACGTCCTCGGCGGTGATGTAGCGGCCACCCAGCGAGTTCACGAAGCGGCCGAAGGCGCGGAACAGCGCCTCGGACTTGTCCTTGTTCGGGTCGCCCCAGATGACCGCCTTGCCGCCGCCCAGGTTCAGGCCCGACACCGCGGCCTTGTAGGTCATGCCGCGCGACAGGCGCAGCACGTCGTTGAGCGCCTCGGCCTCGTTCGCGTAGTTCCACATGCGAGTGCCGCCCAGGGCCGGGCCGAGCACGGTGTTGTGGATCGCGATGATGGCTTTGAGGCCGGCGTCCTTGTTATGGCAGAACACCACTTCCTCGTGGCCCGAGGTGGAGATGGTTTCGAAGATCATCTGGAGGCTCCGGTGACGGCCGACTGCGCTCGAAAAGGTTGATGTTTCGAGCGAAGTTCCGGACGTAACTGATTGATGGAATTTGAGCCGCTGCCCTGTCCGGGTGCCCCGGCCGGCCTGACGGCGCGCGTATTGTAAAGCAATCGCTCCGGAAAGCCCGGCCGGCCGGCCGGTGCATGCACGGGCTGGGTCGGCGCGATCGGTCCGGAGCGCAGGCCATGGCCCCGGTCACCGGCCGCGTTCCGGCGCAGGCGCGCCCAGCCTGCCGGGACGGGCCTGCCCTTCACGCGGATTTCTCCGGTTCCGATGCCCAATCGCGGCTGTTCCCGACTCGCCGGGGTCCGGGATGAGCCGATTGCCAGTCTCGCCGCCTCCTGCCGCCGCCATCGATGAAAGCACCCGGCTCGTCCATCTGGTCGCGCGGCTGTGCGAACGCGACCAGGCGGCGTTGGGCGAGCTCTACGACCGCACCGTCGACCGTGTCTACGGTACCGCCATCCGCGTGCTGGGCCGGCCCGAGGACGCCGAGGAGGTCGTCTGCGAGGTCTATCAGCAGGTCTGGGAGGGGGCCGGACACTACGACCCCGGACGCGGCGGCGTGCTGGCCTGGCTGCTGCGCATCGCCTGGAGCCGCGCGGTCGACCGGCTGCGCCGCGAGCGGGCGCACCGCAGCCGTCTGGTGGCGCATCCGCAGGACGCGCTGGATACGTATACGCTGTGTGAAGAAAATGATCCCGCCAGCCGCCTCATGGCGGTCCTGGACAGCCGTTCGGCCGTCGCCCATGCCCTGGAGACGCTCAGCGTGGAGCAGCGGCGCATGCTGGCGCTCGCCTTCTTCGAGGATCTGAGCCATCCGGAGATCGCCGCGCGCACCGGGGTCGCCCTGGGTACGGTGAAATCGCATATCCGGCGCGGTCTGCAGGCCTTGCGCCGTGCGCTCGGCGAGGGGGGCGGCCATGACTGATCGTCGTCG
>JBEQAM010000204.1:0-4633 GCA_041640375.1 Rehaibacterium sp.
GTTCGACGCCGTCGTCACCATGGGCTGCGGCGACAGCTGTCCATGGGTGCCGGCGAAACGCCGTGAGGACTGGGCCCTGCCCGACCCGCGCGACATGGACGACGACGGCTACCGTGCCGTGCGCGACGAGATTTCCGCGCGGGTGAAGGCGCTGCTCGACACGCTCGCGGCCGACGACACCTGACCCGCTGCCAGCGGGAGCGGCCATGGCCGCTCCCGCAACGCCCCGCTTCTCTCCGAAATCGCCGACCCGAACCACGCCATGACCCAAGACCGCCCCGCCGGCCGCCTGGCCTTTCTCGACCGCTGGCTGACACTGTGGATCTTCGCCGCGATGGCGCTGGGCGTACTGCTTGGCGAGCTGTTCCCCAGCCTGCCCGCGCGACTCGACGCCCTGAGCGTCGGCGGCACCAACCTGCCGATCGCGCTTGGCCTGATCCTGATGATGTATCCGCCGCTGGCGCGGGTGCGTTACGAATCGCTGCCGGCGGTATTCCGCGACCGCCGCGTACTGGCGCTGTCGCTGCTGCAGAACTGGGTGATCGGCCCCACGCTGATGTTCGCACTGGCGGTGATCTTCCTGCGCGACCAGCCCGAGTACATGGCCGGTCTGATCCTGATCGGCCTGGCGCGCTGCATCGCGATGGTGATCGTCTGGAACCAGCTCGCTCGCGGCGACAACGAGTACGTCGCCGGCCTGGTGGCGTTCAACAGCGTATTCCAGGTGCTGTTCTTCAGCGTTTACGCCTGGTTCTTCATGAGCCTGCTGCCTTCGGCGCTGGGGCTGCCTGGCTTCGATGTGGACGTGTCGTTCTGGACCATCGCGCAGGCGGTGCTGGTGTACCTGGGCATCCCGTTCGCCGCCGGCTTCCTGACCCGCCGCTGGCTGCGCCGCGCCAAGGGCGCGGCCTGGTACGACGGCGTGTTCGTGCCGCGCACCGCGCCGATCACCCTGCTCGCGCTGCTGTTCACCATCACGGCGATGTTCACCTTCAAGGGCGGCGCGGTGCTGGCGCTGCCGCTGGACGCGTTGCGCATCGCGCTGCCGCTGGCGCTGTACTTCGTGATCATGTTTTTCGTCAGCTTCTGGCTGTCGCGCCGGACCGGCACCGACTACGGCCGCGCCACCGCGCTGTCGTTCACCGCCGCCAGCAACAACTTCGAGCTCGCCATCGCCGTCGCCATCGCCGCCTTCGGGCTGGCCTCGCCGATCGCCTTCGCCACCGTGATCGGGCCGCTGGTGGAGGTGCCGGTGCTGATCGGGCTGGTCGGCGTGGCGCTGTGGTTCAAGCGCCGCTGGTGGCCGGACGCGCCGCTTGCGCCGGCGCCGGCCTGCCCCGCTCCCGCCCGCGACTGATCAGCCGCAGCATTCGCGCAGGTAGTCCGGTCCGCCGAGCTGGCGCACCTGTTGCTCGATCCATCGCTGCCGCTGCAGCACATACGGACCCGGCGCCTCGGCCCGGTAGCGGCGCGGGCTGGGCAACACCGCCGCCAGCCGCGCGCTCTCGGCGGGCGTCAGGGCGCTGGCGGGCTTGCCGAAGAAACGTTGCGCAGCGGCTTCGGCGCCATAGATGCCATCGCCGAACTCGGCCAGGTTGGCATAGACCTCCAGAATGCGCCGCTTCGGCCACAGCGCCTCGATCAGGACCGTGTACCAGGCCTCCAGGCCCTTTCGGAGCCAGCTGCGCCCGGACCACAGGTACAGGTTCCTGGCCACCTGCTGGCTGATCGTGCTGGCGCCGCGCAGGCGGCCGTCGCCCTGATAGCGCGCCAACGCCGCATCGATGGCATCGAAGTCGAAACCACGATGGGTCGGAAATTTCTGGTCTTCGGCGGCGACCAGCGCGATCGGCAGATGCGGCGATAACGCGCCCCAGTCGCGCCAGCGGTAGTCGATCCGCAGTGTCTCGCCAGCCGACCAGGCCTCGACGCGTCGGGCCAGCATGAAGGCACTGGTCCATGGATCGACGAAACGCACCGTCGCCACCTGCAGGAGCGTCACCAGTACGAAGCCCGCAGGCAGCCACAGCAGGCGCCGCAGCCGGCGCCACGGCGACGGTCGGCGACGGAAGATCGCCTGCCGCCTCACCCGCGGGGTGCCTCGCCTGGCGCGACGGCGTCCACCTTGAGTCCGGCTCGGGCTGCCCGCATAGTTGAGTCCCTCCGACGTGACCTCCTCCCGATTATGACCCGATCCCCGGCCGCGCCGGCCGGGGACGCGCGCATTGCCATGACCGGACGCAACGACCGCGATGCCCTGACCCGTTTCCTGCTCGAGCGCTCCGGCGTGCGCGGCGTGATCGTCCGCCTGAGCGACACCTGGGCCAGCATCCGCGACCGTGCCGACTACCCGCCCGAGATCGCCGCCCGCCTCGGCGAGACCTGCGCCGCGGCCGGCCTGCTCACCGGCCACGTCAAGGTCGACGGCCGTCTGAGCGTACAGCTGCGCGGCACCGGCGCGCTCAGCACGCTGTTCGCCGAGTGCACCCGCACCGGCCAACTGCGCGGCCTGGCACGCTTCAACGCGCCGACCCCCAGCCCGCTGACGCCGCGCCATTTCGGGCCCGGCTCGCTGCTGGCCATCACCATCGAGAACCAGCCAGCCGGCAGCCGTGAACCGGTCCGCTACCAGGGCCTGGTCGGACTCGACGCCGACACCCTGGCCGAGGCCTTCGAAGGCTATTTCGCCCAGTCCGAGCAGCTGCCGACCCGCCTGGCGCTGGCCGTCCACGGCGATGTCGCTGCCGGCATGATGCTGCAGCTGCTGCCCGAGACGCAGGGCGATGCGGACGGCTGGGACCGTGCCTGCGCCCTGTTCGACACCCTGACCCCCGCGGAGCTGTGCACCCTGCCGGTCGAGACCCTGCTCTGGCGGCTGTTCCACGAAGAGGGCGTGCGCCTGCTGGGCGCCTCGCCGCTGGACTTCGGCTGCTCCTGCTCGCGCGAGCGGGTGGCCGCGATGCTGCGCAGCCTGGGCCACGACGAGGCGATGGCCGCCGCCGCCGGCGGCATGGCCGAGATCACCTGCGAGTTCTGCAACCGGCGCTACGACTTCGACCGGGTCGACATCGAGCAGCTGTTCACCCCGCCGACCGGCCGCGCGCCGGACCGGCTGCAATGAGCCGAAAAGCGACGGACGTGGTCACATTTCGGCCCACCGGTGTTTGTTAGCGTTTCGTAAGCGGCGTAGAATCCAGCCACGCCCCGGCGGGAACTCGACTTCCGCGACCGGGTCCATGTCCCCGTGAACCGAGCCCTCTCCGTGCGCCTTGCCCTGACCGCCAGCCTGTTGCTCGCCCTCGCGGCGCTGCCGGCGCGTGCGCAGGCGCCCGACGGGCCGATCATCCAGGCCGCCCCGGCCAGCAGCGCCGAGTCGACCACGGTCCTGCCGGTCTGGAACCGCGAAAGCGGACGGATCGAGGCGCTGCTGCTGCTCGACGCCTCGCCGCGCAGCCCGCTGGAGCGCGTCATCGGCAGCGGCGACCCCCTGCCCGACCTCGGCTTCGGCGCCCGCGTCCGCCTGGGCGAGGGCCAGCTGCAATCCACACTCAAGCTCGAGGCCAACAGCGGCCTGGCCCTACTGTGCGACCCGCACGGTGGCCTGATGAACACCCTCGGCGCGCTGGCCCAACACTGCCTGCTCGGTTCGCTGGATGCGGTCGCCGACCCGCTCGGCCCCTACCGCGCCGGCGTGCGCAGCGAAACCCGCTACGACCTGCCGGGCGGCCGCTTCGAGTTCTCGCTCGGCTTCGGCCGCTACGACTTCCCGTCGTCGCTGCCGCCACTCGCCCACGACGCACCGCAGTACGCGCCGGTCCAGGCCTGGCAACGACAGGTACCGGGGCTGTCGCTGCTCGGCGGCCGCATCGAGCGCAACGATCTGGGCCTGGGCGCGCAGTTCGATCTCGGCGATAACGGCTGGGTCGCGATCGGCGGCACCGTTGCCCGCGCCCGCCTGATCCCGGCCGGCGAGGCGCTCGGACTGCAGCAGTGGGACAGCGCCGAGCTCAGCCTGGGCGCCGGCTACGGTCCGTTCAGCGGCGCCATCAGCAGCCGCGTCATCGACACCGCCGGCCGCGACGGCAGCTGGAGCGGGCTGGACGTCGGCTTCACCTGGCGCACTCCGTGGCGCGCGCGCCTGACCGTCGGCGCGCAGAACCTGGTCAGCCGCGGCAAGAACCCCTGGGGGCTCTCCGACGAAGACCCCGAAACCACCGGCCGCGTGCCTTACGTCCGCTACCAGCAGGACCTGTAAGCGGAAACCGGAAAAGCATCGAATCCGCGCCGCCCCGGCGCAAGCCGGGGGCGATGTCGCGCTGGGATTGGGCGGCGATGGAAATTTGATGCCACCCTGAGCCTCGAAAGGCCGGAATCACGGGCTCTTGCCTGGCTCCCCGGTCTCCGGTCCGCGATCCCGGCTCTCCACTCCCTTCCCCTGTTCACTCAGCGTCAACGCAACCTTCTCGCGCAGGTAGGCCGGTTCGAGCCTTTCCGGCGCGACCGCCTCGCCACGACGGAAGGCGCGCGCACCCAGCCGCGCCACGGCGGCCGCATGCGGCAGCGCGTCGGCGCGGCATTCGAGCAGGCGCGCGGCGAGGCGTTCGCGCAGCACGCCGCCCTCGGCGGCGAAGCC
>JBEQAM010000205.1:0-4620 GCA_041640375.1 Rehaibacterium sp.
TCCTCGTCCGCCGCAGCCTGTTCGCGCGCCTCGCGGAAGATCTGGCCGACGCTCTCGGCCTGCTCGCCGTCCTCGCCCGCCAACACCGGGCGCGGGGCGCGCGGCAGCGCGGTCAGCAGGTCCGGCGTCACCGGCTCGACCGGAATCTTCTGCCCGATGTAGGCCTCGATGTCCGGCAGGCTCATCGCATAGCGCTCACAGGCGAAGCTGATGGCGTCGCCCTCGGCGCCCAGGCGCGCGGTGCGGCCGATGCGGTGGACGTAGTCCTCGGCGTCGAACGGCAGGTCATAGTTGAAGACGTGGCTGACGCCGTCGATGTGCAGGCCGCGCGCGGCCACATCGGTGGCGACCAGGATCTCCAGCTGACCGCGCTGGAAGCGCGCCAGCAGCGTCTCACGCTTCTTCTGCGGCACGTCGCCGGAGAGCACGCCGACACGGTAGCCGGCCTTCTCCAGCGCACGGGCGACGCGCTCGACGAAGGCCTTGGTGTTGACGAAGACCATGGTGCGCGCGCCTTCCGAGCGCGACAGCAGGCCCAGCAGCAGCGGCAGCTTCTCCTCGTCGGCCGGGAAGTACATGCGCTGGCGCACGCGCGCGGCGGTGACCGTTTCGGCCTCCACCACCAGCTTCTCCGGCTCGTTCATGTGCTCGTAGGCCAGCTCCAGCACGCGGTGGCTCAAGGTGGCCGAGAACAGCAGGGTCTGGCGCTCGGTGCGCACCGGCATCCGCCGCAGCAGGAAGCGGATGTCCTTGATGAAGCCGAGGTCGAACATGCGGTCGGCCTCGTCCAGCACGCACACCTCGCAGGCATGCAGGGAAACGACCTTGTGCTGCTTGACGTAGTCGATCAGCCGGCCCGGGGTGGCGATGATGACGTCCACGCCCGCCTGCAGCAGCGCGCGCTGCTTGTCGTAGTCGACGCCGCCATACACCAGCGCGAAGCGCAGGCCCAGGTCGGTGGCGAACTTGACCGCGTCCTTGTGGATCTGGATGGCCAGCTCGCGGGTGGGCGCGAGGATCAGCGCGCGCGGATCCTCGGGCTTGCGCTCGGCCAGCGCCGGGCGGGTCAGCAGGCGGTTCACCACCGCGATCAGGAAGGCCAGGGTCTTGCCGGTGCCGGTCTGGGCCTGGCCGGCGACGTCGCGGCCGGTCAGCGCCACCGGCAGGGTCAGCGCCTGGATCGGTGTGCAGCGGGAAAAGCCGGCGCGCTCCAGGCCCGCCAGCAGGTCGGGGTGAAGGTCGAAATTGGAAAAGGCGATGTCGGTGAGCGGTTTGTCGGTCATGTCTGCTTCGGTCGTGGCGCGATGGCTTCGCGCTTGCGCCCCCGGCGCGTCGACCGCAAACTTCGGCCGGACATCGTGTACAGGGCGGGCTGCTTGATTCGTCGGGTATCGCCCCCAGTTTACCGCAGCCAAGGCCTTCTCCGGCCGTGTTTCCAGGAGTTTTCCCGTGAGCGACAAGGTTCTGCACGTCGGCGACGCCGATTTCGAAGCGCAGGTGCTCAAGTCCCCCGAGCCGGTGCTGGTGGACTTCTGGGCCGAGTGGTGCGGCCCGTGCAAGATGATCTCGCCGATCGTCGACGAGCTGGCCGAGGACTATGCCGGCAAGGTCAAGGTGGTCAAGCTCAACGTCGACCAGAACCCGAGCACCATGCGGCAGTACGCCGTGCGCGGCATCCCGACGCTGATGCTGTTCAAGGACGGCAAGGTCCACTCCACCCAGGTCGGCGCGGTCGGCAAGGCCCAGCTGGCCTCGTTCGTCGACAAGGCGCTCTGAGCCGCCGGAACCGGGCAGAAGCCATCGAAGCCGCGTGATCCCGGCGAGCGCCGGGATCCGCTCTTCCCCGGCGGCCAAGGCAGCCGCAGGACCAATCCCGGCCTGACCGGGCCGGCGGCCTGTCCCCTCGTGGTCCGGGCATGCGTCCCGGCCCGAATGCCTTGCCGGGCGTCGCTTGCCGGCACCCCCGGCTCGGTGTTAGCTTCATGGCCGCACAGGCGCCGGACGGCGCCCCATCTCCGTCTTCCGCAACACTCCCTTCCTCTTCACGCTCGCATACCGCGAGGTGCACTCCGTGTCCGATCCTTCCTCGTCTGACAGCCAGACCGACAAGGGCGAGGCCGCCAAGCCCGCGCCCGCCGGCAACGAAGCCGCGACCGAGAAGCCGACGCCCGCCACCGACAGCAGCGCGCCCCAGGCCAGCCAGACCGGCCAGGGTGAAGGCGGCGATGCTGGCGGCGGCGAGGGCGAGCCGCGCGAGGGCCGCCGCTCCCGCCGCGACCGTTTCCGCGACCGCCGCAACCGCGACCGCAACCGACAAGGCGGCCAAGCCCAGGGCGAGGACGGTGACGACGAACGTCCCGAGCCGCAGCGGCCGATGCCGGTGCTGCCGCCGGACTTCCCCAGCTACTCGCTGGCCGACCTCAAGCGCATGCCGGCGCACAAGCTGCTGGACATCGCCGAGCAGCTGGGCATCGGCGAGGGCGTCGCCCGCCTGCGCAAGCAGGACGTGATCTTCCACCTGCTCAAGGTGCTCACCCGTCATGCCGACGGCGTGGCCGCCGACGGCGTGCTGGAGATCCTGCCGGACGGCTTCGGTTTCCTGCGCTCGGCCGACGCCAGCTACCTGGCCGGCCCCGACGACGTCTACATCTCGCCCAGCCAGATCCGCCGCTTCAACCTGCGCACCGGCGACGAGCTGGCCGGTCGCATCCGCAGCCCGAAGGACGGCGAGCGTTACTTCGCGCTGCACAAGGTCGACACCATCAACGGCGAACCGCCGGAGGCGTCGAAGAACAAGGTCCTGTTCGAGAACCTCACCCCGCTGTTCCCGCGCGAGCGCTTCAAGCTCGAGCGCGGCAACGGCTCGACCGAGGACATCACCGGCCGCATCCTCGACCTGATGGCGCCGATCGGCAAGGGCCAGCGCGGCCTGATCGTCTCCCCGCCCAAGGCGGGCAAGACGATGCTGATGCAGAACGTCGCCCAGGCGATCGTCAACAACCACCCCGAGGTGCACCTGATCGTGCTGCTCATCGACGAGCGGCCCGAGGAAGTCACCGAGATGCAGCGCACCGTGCGCGGCGAGGTCATCTCCTCGACCTTCGACGAGCCGGCCGCGCGCCACGTGCAGGTCGCCGAGATGGTGATCGAGCGCGCCAAGCGCCTGGTCGAGCACAAGAAGGACGTCGTCATCCTGCTCGACTCGATCACCCGCCTGGCGCGCGCCTACAACACCGTCGTGCCGAGCTCGGGCAAGGTGCTCACCGGCGGCGTCGATGCCAACGCCTTGCACCGGCCCAAGCGCTTCTTCGGCGCCGCGCGCAAGGCCGAGGAAGGCGGCTCGCTGACCATCATCGCCACCGCGCTGATCGAGACCGGCTCGAAGATGGACGAGGTGATCTACGAGGAGTTCAAGGGCACCGGCAACATGGAGGTGCACCTGGATCGCCGCATCACCGAGAAGCGCGTCTACCCGGCGATCAACATCAACCGCTCCGGCACCCGCCGCGAGGAGCTGCTGATCGAGCCGGACTTCCTGCAGAAGATCTGGATCCTGCGCAAGCTGCTGCACCCGATGGACGAGCTGGCGGCGATCGAGTTCCTGCTCGACAAGATGAAGAACACCAAGACCAACGACGAGTTCTTCAATTTCATGAAGCGCGGCTGATCCGGCCCGCTCCGCGAACGACGAGCGCCGGCGCAAGCCGGCGTTTTCGTTGCCGGCGGCCGCAGGGCGTCGCGGCCGGGCCGCCGCTACTCCCGCGGCGGCTCGCGCAGGAAGCGGGCCAGGCTGACCTGGCCGCGGGCCGGTTCGAACTCGGCGGCGACATCGACGAAGCCACGCAGCACGGCGACATCGTGCGGGGTGCGGTTGAGCGTGTCGCGCAGGCGCGGATCGGCGCCGGCGCGCAGCAGGCGCTGCACGACGCGGCGCAGACCATGCAGGCAGGCCAGGTGCAGCGGGCCGAAGCCGCGCCGCTCCTGCGCGTCGAGGGTGATGTTCTCGGCCAACAGGCGCTCCAGCGCGGCCAGCACGGTGTCCTCGTCGCAACTGCTGCCCGGCTCGGCACGCGCCCCCAGCACCAGCAGCAGCGGCGTCAGGCCGCCCTGGGCCGGCGCATCGGCACCGGCGCCGGCACGCAGCAGCAGGTCGAACAGCCGCACCACGCGGTCGCGGTCGCGCGACTGGAAGGCCTGGATCGCCGCGCAGTGCAGTGCGCCGTGGCCCTGCTCGTCCTGCGCGGCGATGTTCGCGCCGGCGGCGAGCAGGCGCCGGCACATGTCGTCCAGACCGAGCGCGGCGGCGACCATCAAGGGGGTGATGCCACCGGGCAGGGCCTGGTCGACCGGCGCACCGGCGGCGAGCAGGCGATCGACGATCGCCGGGTGACGCATGCTGACCGCCGCCGACAAGGGCGTGGCGCCGGTGTGCGCCGGCAGCGCGACGGTGGAGGTCTTCCAGCGGCGCTCGCCGGTGCGGATCGCCTTCAACGCGGCGCAATATCTCCTCGCCACGACCGCAGCGGCACGTGTCTATGAGCTCTTGATCGAACAGCGCGGCGCTGACTGGCATGCAGCGGCGCTGAATATCCGCGCCGCCCCGGCGCTCGGCGCCTCCAT
>JBEQAM010000206.1:0-4611 GCA_041640375.1 Rehaibacterium sp.
GTCCATGTCGTGGCGGCTGGCGGTGGAGTTGAGCACGAAGGATTCCAGCATGGTGTCGTGCGCATAGCCGCGCACCTGCACGCCGTGCCGGCGCAGCACGTGCAGGTCGTACTTGCCGTGCTGGCCGACCTTGGGCTTGTCGTCGTCCTCGAGGATCGGGCGCAGCGCGGCGAGCACGGCGTCGCGATCGAGCTGGGCCGGCGCGCCGGGATAGTCGTGCGCCAACGGCACGTAGGCGGCGCGGCCGGGTTCGACGGCGAAGCTCAGCCCGACCAGGTTGGCGCGCATCGGATCGAGCGCGTCGGTCTCGGTGTCGAAGGCGATCAACCCGGCCGCGCGCAGCCGCGCGATCCAGGCGTCGAGCTGCCCGCGGTCCAGCACACACTCGTACTCGCCGGGCGCGGCCAGCGCCGGGTCGGGCGCTGCGGCCGCGGCGGCGGTGGCGGCGTAGCCCTTGGGCGCGGCGGTCGGCACCTTCGCATCCGCACCGCCCGGCGCTTGCCCCTCCAGTTCACGCAGCGCGGCCTTGAAGTCGTAACGGGTGTAGAGCGCACGCAGCGCGTCCACGCGCGGCTCGCGCAGCTTCAGCGTGTCCGGCCCGCCGTCGAGCGCCACGTCGGTCTTGATCGTCACCAGTTCGCGGTTGAGCGGCAGCCGGTCGAGCGCGGCGCGCAGGTTCTCGCCGAGCTTGCCGCCGATCTCGTCGGCATGGGCGATCACGCCGTCGAGCGTGCCGTATTCGCCCAGCCACTTGGCGGCGGTCTTGGGGCCGCACTTGGCGACGCCGGGGATGTTGTCCACGCTGTCGCCCATCAGCGCCAGCAGGTCGACGATCTGGTCGGGGCGCACGCCGAACTTCTCGCGTACGCCGGCCTCGTCGAGCACGCTGCCGCTCATGGTGTTGACCAGCGTGATGCCCGGCCGCACCAGCTGGGCGAAGTCCTTGTCGCTGGTGGAGATGGTGACCTGCATGCCCTGCGCCGCGCCCTGCACCGCCAGCGTGCCGATCACGTCGTCGGCCTCCACGCCGGGCACGCGCAGGATCGGCAAGCCCAGCGCCTCGACGATCTGCAGCATCGGCTCGACCTGGGCGCGCAGCTCGTCCGGCATCGGCGCGCGCTGCGCCTTGTACTCGGCATAGATCGCATCGCGGAAGGTCGGCCCGGAGGCGTCGACCACGAAGGCGGCGTAGTCGGGTTTGTCCTTCAGCGTGGCGCGCAGCATGTTGACCACGCCGAACAGCGCGCCGGTCGGCTCGCCGGCCGCATTGGTCAGCGGCGGCAGGGCGTGGAAGGCGCGGTAGAGGTAGCTGGAGCCGTCGATCAGGACCAGGCGGGACATGGCGGCGCGCGTCGGGGAACGAGCCGTCGATTCTACGGGAGCGCCGGCGTCCGCCGCCGGCGCTGGCCGCGACCGCCTGCCGCGCTTGAGCGGCCCGGCCGCATTTGCCATCCTGATCGCTCTCCCCACCGCAGACGCCACGCGCCGAGGTAGGCCATGCACAGGCTGCTGATCGCATTTCCGCTCCTGCTGGCGCTGCCGGCGTTCGCGCAGCAGCCAACGACGCGCCAGCTGCCGGCGCAGGAGCGCGACGCGGTCAAGGACGTGCCGATCCCGGAGAAGATCCCCGCCCCCGCCGAGCGCGAACCGCCACCGGCGGTGCGCATCCTGGTCGACGAGCGGACCGGCGACCGGATCGAGGAATACCGCGTCAACGGCCGCCTGCACATGGTCAAGGTGACGCCGCGGCGCGGCCCACCCTATTACCTGCTCGACACCAACGGCGACGGCCGCCTGGACAGCAAGGACGGCGAGGGCCCGGTACGCCCGGTGTACTGGGTGATCTACCAGTGGGACTGATGCCCGCGCCGGACTGCGCCACCCGCCCGGAAACGCATGGCTGAGCCCGTCGGCGCCGCGCGCGCCCTGTCGAACCTCGTCGCCGCGATCGACCGCCTCGCCCACGGCGCCGCCCGGCTGTGCGCGCTGGCCACCCTGGCCTGCGTGGCGCTGGTGTTCGCGCTGGTGGTGGCGCGCCATGTCTTCAGCGCCGGCTCGCAGGCCCTGCAGGAGACGGTGGTGTGGCTGCACGCCGGTGCCTTCCTGTTCGGCCTGGCTTGGACGCTGCGCGAGAACGGCCATGTCCGCGTCGACATCTTCCAGCAGCATTTTCCGCCGCGCGTCGCCGCCTGGGTGGAGGTCGCCGGCGGCGTGCTGTGCCTGCTGCCGTTCTGCGCCTTCGTCGTCTGGATGAGCTGGGACTATGTGGCTGCCAGCTGGGCGGTGCGCGAGGGCTCGCGTGAACCGGGCGGGCTGCCGGCGCTGTACCTGCTCAAGGGCATGCTGCCGGCCGCCGCCGTGCTGCTCGGGCTGCAGGCGCTGGCGCAGGTGCTGCGCGCGCTGCGCCGCGCGCTGACCGGAGCGGACGCGTGAGCGGCGCGCTGCTGGCCGGGCTGGTGATCGCGCTGTGCGCGGCGCTGCTGGCCGGCTATCCGGTCGCCTTCACCCTGGCCGGGGTGTCGCTGCTGTTCGCCGGCCTGGGCTGGCTGTTGGGCGCCTTCGATCCGGCCTATCTGTCCGCGTTTCCGAACCGCGTGTTCGGCGTGATGACCAACGAGACGCTGATCGCCGTGCCGCTGTTCGTGTTCATGGGCGTGATGCTGGAGCGCTCGCGGCTGGCCGAGGACCTGCTCGCCACCGTCGCCGGCCTGTTCGGCCGCCTGCGCGGCGGACTGGTGGTGGCGGTGCTGCTGGTCGGCGCGCTGCTCGCCGCCAGCACCGGCATCGTCGGCGCGACCGTCGTCACCATGGGCCTGATCTCGCTGCCGGTGATGCTGCGCCACGGCTACGACCCGAAGCTCGCCACCGGCAGCATCGCCGCCGCCGGCACCCTCGGCCAGATCATCCCGCCCTCGATCGTGCTGGTGCTGCTCGGCGACCAGCTCGGCAACGCCTACCAGCAAGCACAGCTGCGGCTGGGCAATTTCGCGCCCAAGACGGTGTCGGTGGGCGACCTGTTCGCCGGCGCGCTGATCCCCGGGCTGATCCTGGTCGGCCTGTACCTGCTGTACGCACTGTGGGTGGCCTGGCGGCACCCGGCGCGTGCCCCGGCCATCGCGCGCGGCGAGCGCGTCGGCGCCTGGCGCGCCGTCCTCGCCATGCTGCCGCCGCTGCTGCTGATCCTGGCCGTGCTCGGCTCGATCCTCGGCGGCATCGCCACCCCGACCGAAGCGGCGGCGGTGGGCGCGGTCGGCGCCACGCTGTTCGCCGCGCTGCGCCGCGAGCTGAGTCCGTCGCGACTGCTGGAGGTGGCGCTGCGCACGGTGAAGATCACCGCGATGGTATTCGCCATCCTGATCGGCGCGGCGCTGTTCTCGCTGGTGTTCCGCGGCTACGGTGGCGACGACCTCGTCCACGAGCTGCTCGGCAGCCTGCCCGGCGGCACCGTCGGCGCGGTGCTGGCGGTGATGCTGATGATGTTCCTGCTCGGCTTCGTGCTCGACTTCATCGAGATCACCTTCGTGGTGGTCCCGATCGTCGGCCCGGTGCTGCTGGCGATGGGCGTGGACCCGGTCTGGCTGGGCGTGATGATGGCGATCAACCTGCAGACCAGCTTCCTCACCCCGCCGTTCGGTTTCGCCCTGTTCTACCTGCGCGGCGTGACGCCGCCGCAGGTGCGCACCGCGCAGATCTACCGCGGCGCGCTGCCGTTCATCGGGCTGCAACTGCTGATGCTGCTGGTGCTGGCGCTGTGGCCCGAGCTGGCGACCTGGCTGCCGGGCCTGCTCTACCGCTGAGCGCTCAGCGCCGGGCGGCGTAGTAGGCCTCCTCCGAGATCGCGTGCCAGGCCTGGGCCTGGGCGCGGAAGGCGCGTTGCGAGGCGTACACGCGGCGCACGAACGGGTCGGCCGCCGCCATCGCCTCCAGCGTTTCCTCGCTGGCGCGCCTGAGCGCGGCGATCACGTCGTCGGGCAGGCGGCGCAGCTGCACGTTGTGTTCGCGCACGAGCTGGTCCAGCGCCTGCTGGTTGCGTGCGGTGTACTCGGCGAGCATGGCGTCGTTGACCGCACGGCAGCAGGTTTCGACGATGTGCTTGAGGTCGTCCGGCAGCGCCTCGAAGGCGGCCTTGTTGACCATGCATTCGAGCGTCGGCCCCGGCTCCTGCCAGCCCGGGTAGTAGTAGAACTTCGCCACCCGGTGCAGGCCGAAGGCCAGGTCGTTGTACGGGCCGACCCACTCGCAGGCGTCGATCGCCCCCGACTGCAGAGCGGTGAAGATTTCCGCGCCGGGCAGGTTCACCGGGGTGGCGCCGACCTTGGCCATCACCTCGCCGCCCAGGCCCGGGATGCGCATCTTCAGGCCGCGCAGATCGGCCAGCGAGCGCAGCTCGCGGTTGAACCAGCCGGCCATCTGCACGCCGGTGTTGCCGGCCGGGAACGGCACCAGGTTGAACGGCGCGTACAGCTCGCGCCACAGCGCCAGCCCGCCGCCCTCGTACAGCCAGCCGTTCATCTCCTGCGCGTTGAGGCCGAACGGCACCGCGCAGAAGAACGGCGCGGCGGCGGCCTTGCCCTTCCAGTAGTAACTGGCCGAGTGACCCATCTCGGCGGG
>JBEQAM010000207.1:0-4574 GCA_041640375.1 Rehaibacterium sp.
CGCTACTCTTCGCCATCCTGCTGCTCGCCGCCTGCGCCCACGCGCCGCGCCAGCCCGCAACGCCCGCCCTGCCCGACCCGGTCATCCTGATCTCGCTGGACGGCTTTCACCCGGACTACCTCCAGCGCGGCCTGAGCCCGACCCTGCGCGCGCTCGCCGACGCCGGCGTGCGCGCGCAGTGGATGAACCCGAGCTACCCGACCAAGACCTTCCCCAACCACTACACGGTAGTGACTGGCCTGCGTCCGGATCGCCACGGCATCGTCCACAACTCGATGACCGACCTGCGTCTGGGCCGCTTCGAGATCCGCGACCGCAATGCCGTCGAGGACGGCCGCTGGTGGGGCGGCGAGCCGATCTGGAACACCGCGCGCCGCGCCGGCCTGCGCACCGCCAGCATGTTCTGGGTCGGCAGCGAGACGCGCATCGGCGGCCTGCAACCCGATCACTGGAGCCGCTTCAGCTACGACGTCGCCCACGACGAGCGCGTCGACCGCGTGCTCGGCTGGCTGGATCTGCCCGAAGACGAGCGTCCGCGCCTGATCACCCTCTACTTCGAGCACACCGACGTGGTCGGCCATGCCCACGGGCCGAACTCGGACGAGGTGAACGCCGCCATCGCCGAAGTGGACCGCGCCCTGTCGCGGCTGATGGCCGGGCTGCGTCGACGCGGATTGGAGCAGCGCGTGAACCTGGTCATCACTTCCGATCACGGCATGGCGGAGATCTCGCCGGAACGGGTGATCCTGCTCGACGAGCTGCTCCCGCTCGATGCGGTGGGCATCGTGAACATCGGCGAAGTCGTCGGCCTGCGTCCGAACCCCGGCCGTGACGACGAGGTCGAGCGTGCGCTGCTGCCACAGCCGCATCCGCACCTGCAGTGCTGGCGGCGCGAAGCGATCCCGGCGCACTGGCACTATGGCCGCCATCCGCGCGTGCCGCCGCTGCTGTGTCAGGCGGACGAAGGCTGGCTGGTGATGACCCGGCGCGGCTTCGAGCGCTGGCAGGGGCAGATGAACCGTGGCGCGCACGGCTATGCGCCCGAGGCGCCGTCGATGCGCGCGCTGTTCCTCGCCCACGGACCGGCCTTCCGCCAGGGCGCGGAGCTGCCCCCGTTCGACAACATCCACGTCTACCCGCTGCTCGCCCACCTGCTCGGCGTCGAGCCGGCCGAGAACGACGGCGACCTGGCCGTGCTCGCGCCGGCGCTGCGAAGGCCTGAATAGAGCGGCGGCCTCATCGCGGAAGCCACCCGCAAATCCGCTCTGCAGTAGCGGGGCGGCCCAGCGATCTTCGCGTTGCTCACGCCTTGAGCAGCTCCGCCAGCACGACGCGGTAGCGCCCGGCAATGCGGTCGGCCTGCATGTGGCGGCCGTCGGCGACGACACGCCGACCGCCGACATGCACCTCGCGCACCAGCGGTCGGTTGCCGCTGAAGATCCAGCGGTCGAGCAGATCATCGGGCGTGGCGCCGGCCAGGATCGGCGCGTTCTCCTCGAGCACCAGAAAATCGGCGCGGCGGTTCGGCGCCAACGCGCCCACCGCGCGCCCGGTGGCACGCGCGCCACCGGCCCGCGCCTGCGCGAACAGGGGCGCGCCGGTGCTCGGTTGCGCCTCGCCCACGGCGATGTTGCGGCGGCGCGAGACGAGCCGCTGACCGTATTCGAGCCAGCGCAGCTCCTCCACCGGCGACACCGAGACATGACTGTCCGAGCCGATGCTCCAGACGCCGCCGGCATCCAGGTAGTCGCGCAGGGGGAACAGGCCGTCGCCGAGATTCGCCTCGGTGGTCGGACACAGCACGACGGTCGCCCCACGGGCAGCGATGCCCTGCACTTCGTCGCCGGTCAGGTGCGTCGCGTGGACGAGATGCCAGCGTGCATCGACCGGCATCCGGTCCAGCAGCCACTGGACCGGCCGCGCGCCGCGCAGGGCCAGCGAATCCTCCACCTCGGCGAGCTGCTCGGCGATGTGGATGTGGATCGGCAGCTCCTCGCCGGCCACTGCATCCAGCACCGCGCGCATCGCATCCTCGGGTACCGCGCGCAGGCTGTGGAAGGCGACGCCGATACGCAGCTGCGCATCCTCCAGCGCGCGCAGGCGCTCGATCAGCGCGAGGAAGGCATCGACCTGGTGACCGAAGCGGCGCTGTCGCGCGTCGAGCGGGCGGCCGTCGAACCCGCCGGTCATGTACAACGTCGGCAACAGGGTCAGGCCGATGCCGGTGTCGCGGGCGGCCTCGACCAGCGCCAGCGACATCGCCGCCGGATCGGCGTAGGGCCGGCCGTCGATGTCGTGGTGCAGATAGTGAAACTCGCAGACGCTGGTGTAGCCGGCCTCCAGCATCTCGGCATAGAGCTGGCCGGCGATGGCGTGCAGTGACTCGGGCGTGATGCGGCCGGCGAAGCGGTACATCCGTTCACGCCAGGTCCAGAAGCTGTCCTGCGGATGCCCCTGCCGCTCGGCCAGGCCCGCCATCGCGCGCTGGAAGGCATGCGAGTGCGTGTTGGGCACGCCCGGCAACAGCCAGCGGCCGAGCGAGGCCGTCATCGTATCGGCCTGCACCTCGCACAGGCTGCCGTCGCCGGCGATCCCCAGGCGCGCACCGGCGCTCCAGCCCTGCGGCAGCCAGGCGCAATCGGCGTGATGGACGGTCATCGGTCGGCTCTCCAGCGGGCAGATACGCACGGGCGGCTAGAATACGAAACTTGCCCGCGCCACCGCCGGGCACTGTCCACGCATGCACACGACGGGCACCGATGCCGACGAAACCCGCCCCCCCTTGGGATGGCCTGCTGATCGACTGCCGTCTGGCCACGCTGACCGGCAACGGCGCGCCGTACGGCGCGATCGTGCAGGGCGCGATCGGCTGGAAGGACGGCCGGATCGTGTACGTCGGCCCACTCGCCGACCGCCCGCAGGCGCTGGCGGCGCAGATCGAATCGGCCAGCAACGCCTGGGTCACGCCCGGCCTGATCGACTGCCATACCCACCTGGTGTTCGGCGGCAACCGCGCGCAGGAATTCGAGCGCCGTCTGCAGGGCGAGAGCTACGAGGCCATCGCCCGCGCCGGCGGCGGCATCGTCTCGACCGTGCGCGCCACCCGCGACATGCCGGAGGAGCACCTCTACGCAGCCAGCCTGCCGCGGCTGCAGGCGCTGATCGCGGACGGTGTCACCACCGTCGAGATCAAGTCCGGCTACGGGCTCGATCTGGAGAACGAGGCCAAGATGCTGCGCGTCGCGCGCCGCCTCGGCCGGGAAGGTGGCGTCAGTATCTCCACCACCTTCCTCGGCGCCCACGCGCTGCCACCCGAGTACGCCGGCCGCGCCGACGACTACATCGACCTGGTCTGCGACACGATGCTGCCCGCCGTCGCCGCCGAAGGTCTGGCCGACGCGGTCGATGCCTTCTGCGAGGGCATCGGCTTCTCACCGGCACAGACCCGGCGCGTCTTCGAACGTGCCCGCGCACTCGGCCTGCCGGTCAAGCTGCATGCCGACCAGCTCAGCGATCTGGGCGGGGCCGCGCTGGTGGCGGAATTCGGCGGCCTGAGCGCCGACCACATCGAGCACACCGGTGAGGACGCCGTGCGCGCGATGGCGCGGGCCGGCACGGTCGCGGTGCTGCTGCCCGGCGCCTTCCACTGCCTGCGCGAGACCAGGCTGCCGCCGATCGAGGCGCTGCGCGCGCATGGCGTGCCGATGGCGGTCGCCACCGACTTCAACCCCGGCACCTCGCCACTGGGCTCGCTGCGGCTGGCGATGTCACTGGCCTGCACGCACTTCCGGCTGACGCCGGAAGAAGCCCTGCGCGGCGCGACCGTGCATGCCGCCCGCGCGCTCGGCCTCAGCGACCGCGGCACCCTCGCGGTCGGCCAGCGCGCCGACTTCGTGCTGTGGTCGATCGACCACCCGGCCGAGCTGGCCTACTGGCTCGGCGGCCAACTGGTGCGCGGCGTGTGGGCCGGCGGCCGGCGGCTCGTTCCCGCGTGAGCCCTTGTCGCGGCTGAAGCCGCTCCCATGGTGCGGGGCCTGGCGCCTCGCGATCGGGTCGGCGCATGACACGCGACGCAACCCCAGAACGCCGAAGCCCCGCACGGGGCGGGGCTTCGCAGACGCGCGACACGGTGCGCGTCAGGCCTTCTTCTTGGTCGCGGCCTTCTTGGCCACCGGGGCCTTGGTCACGGCGGCAGCCTTCTTGACGGCCTTGTGCGGACGGGCGTTGCCGTAGCTGGCGGCGTAACGCTTGCCCTTTGGGGTCTTCCTGTCGCCCTTGCCCATGGAGTGCTCCTGAAAATCGAAAAAGTGGGGAAACGGGGGCGCGTAGCCTACCACCCGCAGGTGGCCCACCCCAAGCCTGCGGGGCGGCGGCCGTCAGTCGGGGGCGACGCCCGACAGTGCCGGCGCGTGGGACAGCCTGAGGTTGACCACGTGCGCGACCGCCACCAGCAGTGCACCCAGCGTCATCACCAGCGCGTGCGGCACCGGTTGCGTGTGCAGGGGCTCGTAGATCGTGTCGGCCCACAACGCCGCCAGCCCCAGCAGGAGGATCGGCCAGGCGTGGACACGACG
>JBEQAM010000208.1:0-4570 GCA_041640375.1 Rehaibacterium sp.
ACGTGGCGCGCAGGGCTTCACGCCGGTGTTCGCCGACCTGCCGGCCGATTACGACCCGAGCATCCACGAACTGGATTTGCAGTGGGAGCAGTTGCCGCCGCCGCTGCAGTCGTATCAGGGCCTGCGCCTGACCGGCCACAACCGCTCCGACGATCTGGCGATGCTGATCAAGGCCCCGGTGCGCAGCCTGGCGCCGAACGGCGAGTATCGCGTCGAGCTGGAGCTGGCCAGCGACGTGCCGCAGGATTGTGTCGGCGTCGGCGGTTCGCCCGGCGAGGGCGTCTACCTCGAGCTCGGCGCCTCCACCGTGGAGCCCAAGGCGCTGCCCTCGCCGGTGGACGACTGGCTGCGGCTGAACGTGGATTACGGCATCCAGTCGCAGTCCGGCGCGGATGCGCGCGTCGCCGGCTCGCCGGCCGACTCGCAGGACGGCGCGCAGCGCCCGCAGTCGCCGTGGGAGCTCAAGACCGTGACCACCCAGGGCCAGCCGCTGCGCGCGACGACCCACGGCGACGGCACGCTGTGGGTGTTTGCCGGCACCGATTCGGCCTTCGAGGGCCTGACCCACGCCTACTTCACCACGCTGCGCGTGCGGCTGGACCTGATCGATCTCTGACCTCCCCCGCGTGGAGGCCGACCGGCCAGGGCCGGCCACCCTTCCGCACGTCCGTCGCGGCATTGATGGCGGGATTGGCGCGATCGCAGGCGAATGCGAACCACATGGCGGATGAATGCGACGATGCCCGGGTCCGCGCACGGACTTCTGGCAAGGCTTCCGACAGGTCACCTGCGCGAGGCCGGCGCCTGCCGGCCTCGCCGCATTCGGCGGGACGACACGGCCGGCATCGTGCTTGTCGTCCGGACCGGCGGTCCTGTGCACGGCGCGCTTGCGCCTGGGGGAGGGCTCGTCGCCGGCCCCGTGCGCGCCGGTCCGGGTCGGTGCCGGGCAGTCCGCGTCAGCGCCGCGGCGATACCCACATGCGGATGCGGGCGGTGAAGACCGTCTCGCCGGCGTGGTCGGTCACGTCGATCTCGACCGGCAGGTCGTAGCCCTCCGCCGCTTCGCGCGGCGCCTCCAGCGGGGTGGCGACCGCGCGCATCGGACCGACCGCTTTCTTCAGGTATTCGACCTGCATGCCCCTGGGAATCCAGCGCATCGAGGCCGGGATGGTCACCTCGGTCATCAGGCCGGCGGCCAGTTCGGCCATGTTGCACAGGGCGATGGCGTGCACGGTGCCGATGTGGTTGTGCACGCGGCGGCGGTCGGCGATACGCACCTCGCAGCGGCCCGGTTCGAGCACGGCGACGCGCGGTGAGATGCTGGCGAAATAGGGTGCGCGGAAGCACACCGCGCGGCTGAACAGCCAGGTGCCGCCGGGCCAGCGGTGGAGGCGGCGGTAGAGGCGGAGCAGGGCGGGTTCCTTCATCGGGCGCCGGATCCCGGGCGGCGCGGCCGCAGCAGGGCGCGCAACAGGCGTACCCAGGGGGACCACGGCTTGCGTTGCGGCGTGTCGTCGAGGGCGAGGGCGGCGCGATCGAGCGCATCCTCGATCAGGGCGTCGTGCAGCGGGCGGAACAGCAGCGGCCAGCTCAGCAGCGCCGGGCCGGCGATGCGCATCTCCAGTACATGCACCAGCCGCGCGTGTCCGCCCTCGGCTTGAAGATGGAAGCCATGCCAGCCGTGGAAGCCGCGCGGCGCCTCGAAGGCGAAGCGCACGCACTGTCCCGGCCGGTAGTCCTCGACGCGGTAGCGCACCGGGCCGTGGCCGCCGCGCGCGCCGATCGCCAGCCCCCGATCCAGCCGCATCGCCGGCCAGCGGTCGCGCGGCCACAGGCGGTCGTCGTCCGAGGCCAGCGTGTCGATCAGTGCGCCGACCGCATCCGCCGGCGCGCGCAATGTGCGCGCGTGGACATTGCGCACCCCGATCATCGGCAAGGGCTCAGGCGGCCTTCTCGACGTGGCGCCTGCGGTACAGCGCGGCCGATTCCAGGTCGGCCGGGTCGAAGTCGTCGACCGTGATGGCGTCCCAGGTCAGCGCGTGCAGTTCCACCAGCTGGGCCTTTTCGGCCGCGGAGAGGTGGCCGGTCTCGACCGCCTGCGCGAGCTGGCCGTCGAAATCGTGCGCCGTGCATTCGGCGGACTTCACGAACTTGAGGAACTTGCGTTCCACCGGCTCGGCCAGGATCACCTTCGGCAGGGCGGCGTCGATGCGGCCGGCCGGGTTGTTGGCGCAGGGCGTGAGGAACACGCCACTGGCGAGCCGCTCGCGGGCGTCACAGGGCGACATCAGCAGCGACGCGGCGCGGTGGCCGAGGCGGTCGGACGGCTCCTGCGCGCGCCGCCCCCAGGGGAAGACCAGCAGCCACAGCAGCCAGCCGACCGGGCGAATCGGGAAGTTGCGCAGTGCGCCGGACAGGGCCTTCTCGATCTTGTAGAAGGCGTCGTACATCGCCCACGACAGCAGCGGCTTCTCCGAGGCCGGGTGGCCGTCGTCCTGGAAGCGTTTGAGCATGGCGCTGGCGATGTAGAGCTGGCTGAGCACGTCGCCGAGCCGACCGGACAGCTTCTCCTTGAACTTGAGCTTGCCGCCGAGCAGCAGCATCGAGGTGTCGGCGACCAGCGCCAGGTTGGCCGAGTAGCGGTTGAGCCGGCGGTAGAACGGTCGCGTGTAGGCGTCGCCCGGCGCCGAGCCGATGCGCGCGGCGGTCAGGCCGAACCAGAGGCTGCGCACCGCGTTGGAGATCGCAAAGCCGATGTGACCGAACAGGTTGCGGTCGAACTCGACCAGCCGCGTCTGCGGATCGGGATGCTGCGCCGCCTGCATTTCCTTGAGTACCCACGGATGGCAGCGGATCGCGCCCTGGCCGAAGATCATCATCGAGCGGGTGAGGATGTTGGCGCCCTCGACGGTGATCGGGATCGGCGCCGCCTGCCAGCTGCGGCCGAGGTAGTTGCGCGGGCCCAGCACGATGCCCTTGCCGCCGTGGATGTCCATCGCATCGATGGCGACCTGGCGGCCCAGCTCGGTGGCGTGGTACTTGGCGATGGCCGAGGGGACGGCCGGCTTCTCGCCGCGATCGACCGCGGCGGCGGTGGCCTGCGCCAGCGCGCTGGCGGCGTAGGCGTGACCGGCGATGCGCGCCAGCGCCTCCTCCACGCCTTCGAAACGGCCGATCGACAGGCCGAACTGCTTGCGGATGCGCGCGTAGGCGCCGCTGACCACCGCGGCGAGCTTGACGCCACCGCTGGCGGTCGAGGGCAGGGTGATCGCGCGGCCGACGCTCAGGCACTCGACCAGCATGCGCCAGCCCTGGCCGATGTAGTCCTCGCCGCCGATCAGCTGCGACAGCGGCAGGAAGACGTCGTTGCCGCGCACCGGCCCGTTCTGGAACGCGCAGTTGAGCGGGAAGTGGCGACGGCCGATCTCCAGGCCCGGGGTGTCGCGCGGGATCAGGGCCAGGGTGATGCCGCGGTCCTTCCCGCCGCCGAGCAGGCCGTCGGGGTCGTACAGGCGGAAGGCCAGGCCGATGACGGTGGCCACCGGCGCCAGCGTGATGTAGCGCTTGTCGAAGGTGAGCTTCACGCCCACCACCTCGGCGCCGCCCCACTTGCCGGTGGTGACGATGCCGTAGTCGGGGATCGAGGTGGCGTCCGAGCCGGCGGTCGGGCCGGTGAGCGCGAAGCACGGGATCTCGCGGCCGTCGGCCAGGCGCGGCAGGTAGTGCCGCTTCTGCTCCTCGGTGCCGTAGTGCAGCAGCAGTTCGGCCGGGCCGAGCGAGTTGGGCACGCCGACGGTGGACGAGAGCGTGCTGGAGATCGAGGCCAGCTTCTGGATCACCTTGTGGTGCGCCAGCGCCGAGAAGCCCAGCCCGCCGTACTCCTTGGGGATGATCATGCCGAAGAAGCGGTGCTTCTTGAGGTAGTCCCAGATTTCCGGCGGCAGGTCGGCGCGCTCGTGGGTGATCTCCCAGTCGTTGGTCATTCGGCAGACCTCCTCGACCGGGCCGTCGAGGAAGGCCTGTTCTTCGGCGGTGAGTTCCGGCTTCGGCTGCGACAGCAGCTGCTTCCAGTCGGGCTTGCCGGAGAACAACTCGCCCTCGAAACCGACCGTGCCGGCCTCCAGTGCGGTGCGCTCGGTGTCCGAGAGCGGCGGCAGGATCCTGGTGTAGAAGGCCAGCAGCGGCGCGGTGATGCGGCTGCGGCGGAACGACGGGATCAGCAGCGGCACCGCCACCACCGCCAGCAGCAGCGCGGCGACGACCGTGGCCGTCGTGCCGGCGCCGAGCAACGCGGCGGCGACCAGCAGGGTGGTCGACAGCGCCACCCAGATCACGAGCGGAAGCCGGTGATAGGCGGCGACGGCGCCCGCGAGCAGCAGGGCGAGGAAGGGCAGCAGGGTACTCATCGGTGGACTCCCGGAATCGGTGCGGCGGGAACGCGGCGGGTGAGGAAATCGAGGATGGTATCGGTGAAGGCGTCGTTGTCGTCGCCGGCGACCATGTGCGTGGCGCGCGGCAGGCGGACGTGCTCGGCGTGCGGGACATGGTCGAGGAATTCCCCGACCGTGGC
>JBEQAM010000209.1:0-4569 GCA_041640375.1 Rehaibacterium sp.
GTGTCGGCCGCTTCCAGATCGCGGTACGCACGCGAAGCCAGTACGGCGAGTCCATTGGACAGTGTGACCGGCCCGGCCTCGCTGGCCACCAGCTCCACCGTGTAGGCCGGCGCGGTACGTCCCCAGCGCGCGGCGAGCCAGCGCGCGCTGCGCGCGAACACCTCCAGTGGCCCGGCGATGTCGAGCATCTGTGCGTCGGGATACACCAGCATCACGACGCGATGGGGCGCCGATGCGCCGACCTCCCGCATGGCGGCGGTTCCCGGTGGCTTGATCATGGTCGATCTCCAGGCGAGCGCGGCGACACGATGGCCGGAAATGACGCCTCGCCGTCCTAACGGTGCCCGCGAACCCGATCGCAGACTTCTATCACCAAAGCCCCGTGGGCAGCTACCGAGAAAACGACGATGGACAGGAGGAACTTCATGGGCATGTCACTGGGCGCCGCCACCCTGGCGATGTTCGGCGCGGCGGCGCGGCCGGTGCTCGCGGCCGCCGGCAAGGATCCAGGCATCGGTGGCGACCTGCCCAGGCGCAAGCGGGTGCAGGTCGCCTTCCTGCTCGGCGACAACGCCAACGTGATCGATACCGCCGGTCCGTGGGAAGTATTCCAGGACGCGAATGTGGGCGGGCGCCACCCCTTCGAGCTGTACACCGTCGCCCCGACCCGCGACACGATCCGCATGACCGGCGGCCTGTGCGTGCAACCGCACTACAGCATCGACGACGCGCCGCAGCCGCACGTCATCGTCGTGCCCGCGCAGCGCTCGACGGAAAGCTCGCGCGCCTGGCTCCGGCGCGCCAGCGAAAAAACCGACGTCACCCTGTCGGTGTGTACGGGCGCCTTCCAGCTCGCCCGCGTCGGCCTGCTCGACGGCCTGCCGGCCACCACCCACCACCAGTTCTGGGATGCCTTCGCCAAGGAGGTCCCGCACATCGAACTGCGTCGCGGCCTGCGCTTCGTGGACAGCGGCCGCATCGTCACCGCCGGCGGCCT
The DNA here is from genome assembly GCA_041640375.1 of Rehaibacterium sp. Classification (GTDB taxonomy): domain Bacteria; phylum Pseudomonadota; class Gammaproteobacteria; order Xanthomonadales; family Xanthomonadaceae; genus Rehaibacterium. The sequence continues at coordinate 998 of JBEQAM010000209.1, forward strand.
CACCTCCGGCATCGACATGGCGCTGCACATCGTCATGCGCTACTTCGGCGCCGACGTAGCCGCCGCCACCGCGCGCTATATGGAACACGACAGCGAAGCCTGGCGCGGGGCGTGACTGTCGAAACGAAAAGCCGAAGCGCTCACGGCGGAGCAAGGAGAAAAGCGCAGGACAGCAGGAGAAAGCGATTTTCAGAACGCTCTTCTCCTTTGCTCCTTCCTCCTGTTCTTCTCCCGCTCTGCGTGAGCGCCGTTGCTTCTGTAACCGGCTTTCAGCGGGGCCCGCTCGGCCTCACCACCGCGAACTCGCGCGCATTCTCGTGCCAGCGTGGGGTATTGCGGATGGTCGGCAGCACCTCTTCCGGCGTCTGCACCAGCGACCACATCGCCGCGTGCTCGGGGTTCATGAAGCGCTCGCCGATCAGCTTGTTCATGAAGTTCGCCAGCGGCGAGTAGAAGCCCAGCGTGTTGAGCAGCAGGATCGGATTGGTATACAGCCCGAGCCGCTTGAGGGTGATCGCCTCGAACAGTTCCTCCAGCGTGCCGCAGCCGCCGGGCAGGGCGATCACCGCGTCGCTGCCGGTCAGCAGCTTGTGCTTGCGCTCGCGCATGTCCTCGACCAGTTGCAGCTCGGTCAGGCCCGGGTGACCCCATTCGAGGTCGGCCATGAAACGCGGCAGGATGCCGATCACCTCGCCGCCGGCCTCGAGCGCGCCGTCGGCGACCGCGCCCATCGAACCGGAGGAGCCGCCGCCATAGACCAGCGTGCAGCCGTTCTGGGCCAGCAGCCGGCCGAGCTTGCGCGCATCGGCGTGGTAGGCGGGATCGCAATGGCCGCTGGAAGCGGCATAGACGCAGACACGCATGGGCAGGCTCCGGCGGTGCGCGCCGGGCCGGCGCTCAGTGCAGCGGGCGCGCCGGGCCGGCCGGGATGGGTTGGGCCGACATTGTGCCATCGCCAGCCAGCCGCGGCAGTGGCCGCCGCGCCGCGCTCGCCAGCACGCGCACCATCGCCAGGTAGGCATCGACCAGTTGCGCGAACAGGTCCGCGTAACCGGCACGGGTCGCACCGGCCACGGTTTCGTAGGCGCTGCGGCCGAGATCGACGAAGTAGCCGGCATCGACGCGCCGCCGTCGCGCCTGCCCCGGGAACAGTCCGGCGACGATCAGGCAGCGGTCGCCGACATCGCGCAGCGCATCGACCCGCTCGCGCCCCGGCAGCTCGTGCGCCTGCAGCCAGTCCAGCGCCATCACCCGCGCGACCAGCTGATCGTCGCGCAGGTGCCGCATCAGCGCGAACACCAGATAGCTCTCCACGTCCTCGCCGAGCGCGCAGCCGGTCTCGCGCTCGCCCTCGCGCACCAGCGCCTGCCACAGCGCCGCGGCCGCGCCCTGTTCGATGATGTCGTTCCCGCCCATGCAAACTCCTCGCGATGACTGCCGTCGAGGTCAAGCTAAGCAGGATTCGTGCCGGCGGCGAAATCAGCAGCCACGTGCAGCGGCTGCCAACACGCCCAGTGAGACTCCGCGCCCGTCTTCCGGTTCCCGATTCCCGGTTCCGGTTGCCGGCTACTCGACCGTCACCGACTTGGCCAGGTTGCGCGGCTGGTCGACGTCGGTGCCGCGCAGCACGGCGACGTGGTAGGCGAGCAATTGCAACGGGATGGTGAACACCACCGGCGCGGCGAACTCGCCGCAGGCCGGCAGCGTCAGCACATGCTCGGCATCCAGGCCATGGGCCACGGTCTCGTCGACGAAGGCGTACAGCTCGCCGCCGCGGGCGCGCACTTCCTCCAGGTTCGACTTGAGCTTGTCGATCAGGTGGTCATTGGGCGCCACCGCGATCACCGGCATGTCCTTGTCCACCAGCGCCAGCGGGCCGTGCTTGAGCTCGCCGGCGGCGTAGGCCTCGGCGTGGATGTAGCTGATCTCCTTGAGCTTGAGCGCGCCCTCCATCGCCACCGGCCAGTGGGTGCCGCGGCCGAGGAACAGGGCGTGCTGCTTGGCGGCGAAGTTTTCCGCCAGCGCGCGGATCTGCCCGTCGAGCTTGAGCGCCTGCGCGATCAGGCCGGGCAATTGCTCCAGCTGACGCACGCCGTCGGCGTAGCGGGCCGCAGCCAGGCCCTTGGCCCGCGCCAGCTCCAGCGCGAACAGCGCCAGTGCGGCGAGCTGGGTGGTGAAGGCCTTGGTCGAAGCCACGCCGATCTCCGGGCCGGCGCGGGTCATCAGGACCAACTCGGACTCGCGCACGATCGAGGACTCGGGCACGTTGCACACCGCCATCCGCGCCACGTAGTCGCGGCCCTTGGCCATCTTCAGCGCGGCCAGGGTGTCGGCGGTCTCGCCCGACTGCGAGATGCTCAGGAACAGCGTGCCCGGCTGCACCACCGGGTTGCGGTAGCGGTATTCGCTGGCGATCTCGACCTTGCACGGCACGCCGGCGAAGGACTCGATCCAGTACCCGGCCACCAGGCCGGCGTGGTAGCTGGTGCCGCAGGCGACGATCTGCACCGCGCCGGTGCGCGCCAGCAGCGCCTCGGCATCGACGCCGAGCATCTGCGTGAGGATGTGACCGCCGGCGATGCGGCCCTCCAGCGTGTCGGCCACCGCCTGCGGCTGTTCGTGGATCTCCTTGAGCATGTAGTGGCGGTACTCGCCGCGTTCGACCGCATCGGCGGCGAAGTGCGACTCCTTCACCGCGCGCTCGACCGGCTGGCCGGCGGCGTCGAACACCTGCACCGTGTCGCGGGTGAGCTCCACCACGTCGCCGTCGTCGAGGTAGATGAAGCGCCGGGTCAGCGGCAACAGGGCGTGGATGTCGGAGGCCAAATACTGCTCGCCCGCACCCAGGCCCACCACCAGCGGCGAGCCCAGCCGTGCGCCGACCAGCGTGCCCGGCTCGCGCGCCGACAGCACCGCCAGCGAATAGGCGCCGTGCAGCCGCGCCACCGTCTCCTGCACCGCCTGCCGCAGCGGTCTACCTTGGCGCTGGGCGTGCTCGATCAGGTGGGCGACCACTTCGGTGTCGGTCTGCGAGGTGAATTCGTAGCCGAGCTCTTTCAGCTCGGCGCGCAGCGCGGCGTGGTTCTCGATGATGCCGTTGTGGACCACCGACACCGCGCCGGACACATGCGGGTGGGCGTTGTCGGTGCTCGGCGCGCCGTGCGTGGCCCAGCGGGTGTGGGCGATGCCGCAGGCGCCGGACAGCGGCGTGGCCACCTGCAGCGCCTCCAGGTCGTGCACCTTGCCCTTGGCGCGCAGCCGCTCGACGCCGTGGCGGGTGAGCACGGCGATGCCGGCCGAGTCGTAGCCGCGGTATTCGAGCGCCTTGAGCCCGGAGATCAGGTTCTGCACGACGTCGCGCTGGGCGCTGATACCGACGATTCCGCACATGTCCGCAAGGTCCTCGGGGAGGGAAGGGCGCCTAGTTTAGTGGCTGCGGCCGGCGGCCGCTGGCCGGACGCGGGCGAAAGCGGGCAACGCGCGGGCGATGGCCGCGGCGGACGACCGCGCGGACAGGGCGGACACCCGGACATCGCAGAACATCCATTCCTAATCAATCAGTTGCGAGTGGC
>JBEQAM010000210.1:0-4564 GCA_041640375.1 Rehaibacterium sp.
CCGGCCTGAACGCGCCGGTGGTGCGCGCGGTGGATCGCGAACACGGCTTCGTGCTGATGGGCGACCTCGGCCGCCGCCTGTACCTGCCCGAGCTCTCGGAGGCCACCGTCGACACGCTCTACGGCGATGCGCTCGATGCATTGCTGAAGATGCAGACCGGCGTCGACGGTACCGGCCTGCCGCGCTACGACGAGGCACGGCTGGTCGCGGAGATGGAGCTGATGCCGACCTGGTTCCTGCAACGCCACCTCGGCTTCACCCCCGAGTGCGAGCAGTGGGACGTGATCGAGTCGGCCTTCCGTGCGCTGGTGAACAACGCGCTCGCGCAGCCGCAGGCCTTCGTCCACCGCGACTACCACTCGCGCAACCTGCTGATCGTCGAGGGCGACAACCCCGGCATCGTCGACTTCCAGGACGCGGTGCGCGGACCGATCACCTACGACCTGGTCTCGCTGCTGCGCGACTGCTACATCGCCTGGCCGGAACGGCGCGTGTACGCCTGGGTCGAGCAATACCGTCAGCGGCTCGTGGCGGCCGGCCTGACGAGCGCCGACGGCGCCCGCTTCCGCCGCTGGTTCGACCTGATGGGCCTGCAGCGGCACCTCAAGGTGCTCGGCATCTTCTGCCGGCTGTGGTACCGCGACGGCAAGGCCGGCTACCTCGCCGACCTGCCGCTGGTGTGGCGCTACACCCGCGAGGTCGGCAACCAGTACGACGACACCCGCCCGCTGGTCGCGCTGATCGAGCGCGCCATCGCCGGCCGCGACCTGACGCGGCCCGTGGAGGTGGCATGAGCGCTGCTCGCAGGCGTCGCGCTTCGATTTCCGTCTCCCGCCCCCCATGCGCGCGCTGATCCTCGCCGCCGGCAAGGGCGAGCGGATGCGTCCGCTCACCGAGGCCACGCCCAAGCCGCTGCTGCAAGCCGGCGGCAAGCCGCTGATCGTCTGGCATCTGGAAAAACTCGCCGCACTGGGCGTGCGCGAGGTCGTGATCAACACCGCCTGGCTGGCCGATGCCTTCCCCGCCGCGCTCGGTGACGGCGCGCGCTGGGGACTGCGCCTGCACTATTCGCACGAGGGCGCCGAACCGCTGGAGACCGGCGGCGGCATGCTGCATGCCCTGCCGCTGCTGGGTGAGGCGCCCTTCCTCGCCATCAACGGCGACATCTGGTGCGACTTCGACTTCGCCCGCCTGCCGCGCGAGCCGGCTGGCCTCGCGCACCTGCTGCTGGTGGCCAACCCGGCGCATCACCCGCGCGGCGATTTCGCACTCGCCGACGATGGCCGCTTGAGCGACGAGGGCGAGACACGGCTGACCTTCGCCGGCATCGGCGTGTACCGGCCGCAGCTGTTCGCCGGCTGGCGCGCGGTCATCGGCGAGGCTCCCGGCGCGACGGAGACGCCGCCACGGTTCAGGCTCGCTCCACTGCTGCGCGCGGCGATGGCGCGCGGGCTGGTCACCGGCGAGCATCATCGCGGCCGCTGGACCGACGTCGGCACACCGGCGCGCCTGGCCGAACTCGACGCCCGCCTGAGCGGCGCATGGTAGGAGCAACTTCAGCCGCGACCCGCGGATTCGGCGAAAACAAAGCATTCAGCCACGGATCTCCGCGGATGAGCGCGGATAAGGCTTTGATCCGGCGCTATCCGTGTTCATCCGCGGAGATCCGTGGCCAAAGGCTGTTGCTTTCCGGGCAGTCGGTCGCGGCTTCCAACGTTAGCCTTCGGCCGACGACTACGTCGTTCTACGGCTCAAGCCGCTGGCGCAGGAACGGGATGGTGATGCGCCGCTGCGCGGCCAGGCTCTCGCGATCGAGCCGGTCGAGCAGCGCCGTGAGCGTGCCCAGGTCGCGGCCGACGCGGCGCAACAGCCACTCGAGCACGGCCTCGTCGAGTTCCAGCCCGCGTGCGGCGGCGCGGCGGCGCAGCACCACGCGGCGGCCCTCGTCGTCGAGCGCGGCCAGTACCGACTGCGTGCATTGGCCGAGCCGTGAGCGCAGATCGGGCAGGCCCGCCGGCAGTTGCACCGGCGTGGCCTGCGCCGTGTACAGCACGGTGCTGCCGGCACGGCGGGCGCGGTTGTGGAAGTCGAACAGCGCGACCTCGTCCTCGCGCTCACCGGCGACGGCATCGAGCCCGTCCAGGCAGACCAGGTCGAACCCCTCGAACATCGCCAACGCCTCGCCCACGCGCCCCGCGCAACCGGCCAGCGGCAGGTAGGCGGCGCGACGGCCACACTGCATGGCTTCGGCACAGGCGGCGATCAGCAGATGGGTCTTGCCGCTGCCGGCCGGGCCGGACAGGTACACCCAATCCTCGCGCTCGCCGCGGGCGACGGCGCGCAGCAGCCCCACCGCCGCGTCGCTTCCGACGAAGCCGTCGAAACGCTGATCCGGAGGAAAGCGCAGGGCCAGGGGAAGCTGCGAGGTGCTCACGCGTCGCGCTTCGGCGTGGCGTCATCCACGGCCGCCGGCGACGGCACGGCCGGCGCGCCGTAGATGGCGCTCTGGGTATAACGGGCGTGCAGCCAGCGCAGCAGCACCATCGCCACCGCCGCCACCGGCAGCGCCAGCAGCACACCGAGGAAGCCGAACAACTGGCCGCCGGCCATGATCGCGAAGATCACCGCCACCGGATGCAGGCCGATGCGGTCGCCGACCAGCCACGGCGTCAGCAGGAAGCTCTCCAGCGTCTGGCCGACGCCGAACACGGCCAGCACCAGCACGAGGTGCAGCAGGTCGCCGTGCTGCACCAGCGCGGCGGCCAGCCCGGCGGCGACGCCGATGAAGGCGCCGAGGTAAGGCACGAAGCTGACCAGGCCGGCCAGCATGCCGATCAGGAAGGCCAGCTCGATGCCGACCAGCCACAGACCGAGCGAGTAGACCGCCCCCAGCGCCAGCATCACCGACAGCTGCCCGCGCAGGAAGCCGCCGAGCACGGCGTCGGACTCGGCCGCCAGCCGCGCGATGGTCGGCTCCAGCGGACGCGGCAACAGCGCGCGCACGCGTGCCACCATGCCCGGCCAGTCGCGCAGGAAGTAGAAGGTCAGCACCGGCACCAGCAGCAGGCTGGCCAGCCAGCCAAGGATGGCGAGACCGGACTTGGAGATGCCGCCGAGTACCGCCGCCGCGACGCCCCCGGCCTCCTGCCAGTGCTGTTTGAGCAGCGCGATCAGCTGCGCCGGGTCGAAGTAGCCGGCCAGCTCGAGCCCGGTGCGCCTCTCCACCCACGGCAGGGCGACCTCGCGCAGCCACGCGCCGTACACCGGCAACTGCTGCACCAGGTAGGCGACCTGACGTTCCAGCAGCGGCACCACGACCAGCAGCGCCAGCACCAGCGCCAGCGTCATCAGCCCGAACACCAGCAGCACCGCCAGGGTGCGGCCCATCCCGCGCCGCTGCAAGCGGCCGACCAGCGGATCGCCCAGCCAGGCCAGCAGCAGCGACACCGCGAACGGGGTGAGGATCGGCCCCAGCGCGTACAGCACTGCGCCGAGCAGCACCGCCATCGCCAGCCACCACCACTTGCGCAGGTCCTCACCGCTCATCGCCGCTCCCCCCCGACATGCTGCCGCGCCTTGCGGCTCCAGCGCACCACGTAGTCCACGCCGCTGGCGACGGTCAGCGCCGCCACCGCGTACACCAGCGCATCGCGCGCCGCCCCGGGCACACCGCCGAAGGCGAGCTGCACCAGCACGGTCAGCACCAGCACGATCTGGAAGAAGGTGTTGGCCTTGCTGAGCCGGGTCGGCGCCGCTTCCAACGGGGCGATGCGCAGCTGCCACACGGCGGCGCCGCCCAGGATCACCAGATCGCGACACAGCACCAGCAGCACCAGCCAGGTCGGGAAGTGCCCGCCGTACCACCACAGACTGAGAAAGGCGACCGCCAGCAGCAGCTTGTCGGCAACCGGGTCGAGCAGCCCCCCCAGCCGCGACTGCCAGCCGAAGCGCTTGGCCAGCACGCCATCGAGTGCGTCGGAGAAGCCGGCCAGCGCCGCCAGCGCCAGCGCCCAGCCGTATTCGCCGCGCGCCAGCAGCCACCACAGCGGCAGCACCATCACCATGCGGCTCAGGGTGATGGCATTGGGCAGCCAGGCCAGGCTCATGGGCGCAGCCGGAACAGCGCCTCGTCGCCACGCGCGGCGGCCGGCTCCAGCGTGCGCCCGCCCGCCACCAGCCGGCGGAAACCCTCCAGCCCGGCGGCCAGCTCCAGCCGCAGGCGCAGGCTGTCGTCGCGCGCCTGCAGCGGCGCGGCCGAGCGCACGATGGCCAGCGTGTCCAGATAGCCCATCAGGCGCAGGTAGTCCTCGCCCGAGCGCAACCCGTGCACCACGATCTCGTAGCTGCCGGGCGGGCCGCTGGCGAGCAGGTCCGCGTAGCGGCGACCGAGCGCGTCGACCGCACCGTCGGCACCGTCGGACAGGGCGAGGCGGGCGTCCTCGTGGCTGGCGCTCCAGCGCGCCACCTCGCTGCCGCCCTCGCACAGCGTCCATTCCACCGACCAGCCCGTGCCGCTGCGCGCCAGCCGGCCGAGCAGCAGCGGGGCGCTGCCGTGACGCTCGGC
>JBEQAM010000211.1:0-4529 GCA_041640375.1 Rehaibacterium sp.
GGAGATGCGCGCATTCTGGCGCGCCATGCACGCTTGGCTCGCCTTCACCCTGGCGCTTCTGGCGCTGGGCCACGCCGCCGCCGCGCTCAAGCACCACTACCTGGACCGCGACGACACCCTGCGCCGGATGCTGCCGCGCTTCCGCCGCCGCGCCGCCGACGACAAGGACCAAGACACCGCATGAGCCGCATGATCCGCACGCTCGCCCTCGCCCTGCTGCTCGCCCCCGCCGTCCATGCCGCCGACTGGCGGATGGATCCGGCCGGATCCATGCTCGGCTTCGTCGGCTCGGCCCAGGGCGAGCGTTTCGAGGGCCGCTTCGGCGAATTCCAGGCGACGATCCGCTTCGACCCCGACGACCTCGGCAACGCCCGCTTCGACGTGAGCATCGCCCTCGCCAGCGCCGACACCGCCAACGCCGAGCGCGACGAGACACTGCGAGGCAGCGACTTCTTCTTCGTCCGCCGCCACCCCGAAGCGCATTACCATGCCGAGCGCTTCCGCGCCCTCGGCGACGGCCGCTACGCCGCCGACGGCGAACTGAGCCTGCGCGGCATCACCCGCCCGGTCACGCTGGAGTTCCGCTGGACCGCCGGCGAGCCGGCCATCCTCGAGGGCGAGGCAACCCTGCGGCGCCTGGACTTCGACATCGGCGGTGGCGACTGGGCCGACCTGGACATGATCGCCAACCAAGTGCTGGTACGGACGCGGCTCGTCCTGCACCGCGACGAGTGAACGCCACCACCCTGTTCTGCTACGTCCGGGAATACCGCGGCGACGCCATCGATCGCGCCTGCGGAACGTTCACCGTGGAAGAACGCCACCTCGGCGATTTCGAGCTGCCGGATCGGGCGTGAGCCACCCCGCCGTCGCCGCGCGCGATGCCCGGCTTGTGCAGGAACGACGCAGACGCCTGCCGAAGGCCGGCGGCTTCAACTGCGCCCCGGAGTGGCGAGGAAAGCCGTGACGGCGGCGGCATCGAACGGCCAGCCCAGCTCCGAGCCGCTGTCGTCGTCGCGCAGCACCGGCACCCGCAGCCCGTAGCGCGCCTCCAGCGCCGCATCGCCGTCGATCCATACGCTCTCGTACTCGGGCACCCGCGCGGCCGCCAGCACGTCCATGGCCTGGTCGCACAGGTGACAGTCGTCGCGGGTGTAGAGCGTCAGGCGCATCGTCGCAAGCTGGGCGGGAACGGCGGTAGGCATAGAATAGGCGCCATTCCAGCGGATTCCCCAGCATGGCCGTCAGCCTCTTCGACCTGTTCAAGATCGGTATCGGACCCTCCTCCTCGCACACGGTCGGCCCGATGCGCGCCGCGGCGCGCTTCATCACCCGCTGGCTGGACGAGAACGGCGACCTGGAACGCACCGCCCGTGTGCGCGCCGAGGTGTTCGGTTCGCTCGCGCTCACCGGCCGCGGCCACGGCACCGACAAGGCCGTGCTGATGGGGCTGGAGGGTCACTGGCCGGACGCCATCGACCCGGACATCATCCCCGCCGCGCTCGAGCGCATCCGCACCAGCAAGCGCATCCGCCTGCTCGGCCGCCACGAGATCGACTTCGACGAGAAGCACGATCTCATCATGAACAAGCGCCAGAAGCTGCCGTACCACACCAACGGCATGCGCTTCACCGCCTACGACGGTGACGGTGCCGTGATCGCCACCCGCGACTACTACTCGGTCGGCGGCGGTTTCGTCGTCAACCAGGACGAGGCCGCCGAGGACCGCATCGTCGCCGACACCACCGAGCTGCCGCATCCGTTCCACAGCGGCGACGAGCTGCTCGCGCGTTGCGAGGAGACCGGCCTGTCGATCGCGCAGATCATGTTCGAGAACGAACAGGCCTGGCGCGACGCCGATGCCATCCGCAGCGGCCTGCGCCAGCTCTGGCAGGCCATGCAGGACTGCGTGGCGCGCGGCATCCGCGCAGAGGGCACCCTGCCCGGCGGCCTGCACGTCAAGCGCCGCGCGCCGTTGCTGCACCGCGAGCTGGCGGCCAAGCCCGAATCGGCCATGCGCGACCCGCTCACCGTGCTCGACTGGGTCAACCTCTACGCGCTGGCGGTGAACGAGGAAAACGCCGCCGGCGGCCGCGTCGTCACCGCGCCCACCAACGGCGCCGCCGGCATCATCCCGGCGGTGCTGCACTACTACGACCGCTTCTGCCCGAAGTCCGACGAGCAGGGCGTGTTCGACTTCCTGCTCACCGCCGCCGCCATCGGCATCCTCTACAAGGAGAACGCCTCGATCTCCGGCGCCGAGGTCGGCTGCCAGGGCGAGGTCGGCGTGGCCTGCTCGATGGCCGCCGCCGGCCTGACCGCCGCGCTCGGCGGCAGCCCGGGCCAGATCGAGAACGCCGCCGAGATCGGCATGGAGCACAACCTCGGCCTCACCTGCGACCCGATCGGCGGCCTGGTGCAGATCCCCTGCATCGAGCGCAACGCCATGGGCGCGGTCAAGGCCATCAATGCCAGCCGCATGGCCCTGCGCGGCGACGGCAAGCACAAGGTCAGCCTCGACAAGGTCATCAAGACCATGCGCGAGACCGGCCGCGACATGCAGGACAAATACAAGGAAACCTCGCGCGGCGGGCTGGCGGTGAACGTCATCGAGTGCTGAGTGTGACCCGCCGGCCTCGACCGGTGCCACCCAGGCCGACGCTTGCTACGCTACGGGCCTGCCATCATGACCAGCTCCCGATGCCACTGATCGAGCGGCTGCCGCCGCTGCTCATCGTCCTGCTGCTCGCCGCCTGTGGCGGACCCGGCCCGCGGCCGCAACTCCCCGAAGCCGACGCCCACCGCGAGCGGCCGAGCAGTGCGGACCGGACCTTCGTGACCGTCGCCGAAACCTTCATCGCCCCCGGCATTCCCGAGGACACGCTGGATTCGCCGGCCGCCTGGCTGGCCGAGGACGGCCGGCTGTGGCTGCTGGTCACCGCCAAGGCCACCCATCGGCTGCGCATCTACGACGGCGAGCGCGGCGAGAACCTGCGCACCTTCGGCCGGCGCGGGCCGAATCCCGGCGAGTTCGACCGCCCCAACGGCATCGCCGTGTACGCCGATCTGCTGTTCGTGGTCGAGCGCGACAACCGTCGCGTGCAGGTGCTGCACCTGCCCGAGTTGCGCCCACTCGCCACCTTCGGCGAAAGCGAGCTGCGCAGCCCGTATGGCCTGTGGCTGCGCGAGCTGGCGCCAGGCGAACTGGAAGCGATCGTCACCGATTCGTACATGGACGGGGCCGACCACAGCCTCGTCCCGCCGCTGGCCCGGCTCGACGGCCGCCTGCGCCGCTACCACCTGCTGTACGAGGACCAGACGGTGAGCGCGCGCCACGTGGAGGACTTCGGCGACACCACCGAAGCCGGCGCGATCCGTGTGGCCGAATCGGTCTGGGGCGACGAGCACCACGACCGGCTGCTGGTGGCCGAGGAGCACGTCCCCACCGGCAGCGCCCTGCGCGTCTATGACCTGGCCGGCCGCTACACCGGCACCACGATCGGCCTGGGACTGTTCGGCGCCCAAGCCGAAGGCATCGCCCTGTGGGCCTGTCCGGACGGCAGCGGTTACTGGCTGGCCACCGACCAGTACCCCGACCGCTCGCTGTTCCACGTCTTCGATCGTGAGAGCCTGACGCACCTGGGCACCTTCGCCGGCGAAACGGTGGCCGACACCGATGGCATCTGGCTGCACGCGGCCGGCTCGCGACGCTTCCCGGCCGGCGTGTTCTATGCCGTGCACAAGGACGAGGCGGTGGCGGCCTTCGACTGGCGCGACATCGCCGCCGCGCTCGGCCTGCGCGTGCACTGCGAAGACTGATCCGCGCCCGTACACTTGGACGCATGACCCGTGTCCTGGCCGCGCTGCTCTGCCTGCTGGCCGCCGCCCCGCTGGCGGCGCAGAAGGTCTATCGCTGGGTGGACCAACGCGGTGTGGTCCACTACACCGACCGCCCGCCGCCCGACCGCGAGGCTGGTCAGGTCGAGCTGCGCCGCCTGCCGGGCGAACCGGGCTCCCTCGCCCACCTGCGTCTCGCACGTACCGACAACGGCTACGTCGCCCTCGCCCGCAACCCGCTGGCCGGGCCGGTCCAGGTGCGGCTGGAGTTCAGCGACCGCCAGAATGTCGTCAGCGAGCCCGTGCTGCCGTTGACCCGCGTGCTGCCGGCGGCGGCGGAAAGCCGGCTGGCCGCCCTGCAGCTGGCCGACCCGGGCCAGTCGGGCGGCTTCAGCCTCAAGCTGGCGGCGGTGCCGGGCGACCCGTCGGCGCAGCCGCAGGACGTGGATTACCTGCTGCCGGTGGGCGGCACCACCTGGCGCATCGACCAGGGTTTCGGCGGCGCTTTCAGCCACGACGACGACCAGAACCGCTTCGCGGTGGACTTCGCCGTGCCCGAGGGTACGCCGGTGCTGGCGGCGCGCGAGGGCGTGGTGATGCAGGTCGAGTCCGATTTCCACAGGGCCGGCATGGACCGGGAAAAATACGCCAGCCGCGCCAACCACATCCGCATCCTGCATGACGACGGCACG
>JBEQAM010000212.1:0-4519 GCA_041640375.1 Rehaibacterium sp.
CCTCGCCGTGCGCGCCTACCGCGAGATTCAGCGCAAGCGGCCGGAGGCGCGCTTCGTGTGGGTCGGCGACGGCCCGTCGCGGGCGGCGCTGGCGGCGGCGAATCCGGACTTCATCTTCGCCGGCGTACAGCGCGGCGAAGCGCTGGCGCGGCACTTCGCCAGCGGCGACCTGTTCGTGTTCCCGAGCCTGAGCGAAACCTTCGGCAACGTCACGCTGGAGGCGATGGCTTCGGGCGTGCCGACGGTGGCCTTCGACTACGGCGCCGCACGCGAGCACCTGCGCGGCGGCGAACACGGCGCGGCGGTGCCGGTCGGCGATGCGTCCGCCTTCGTCGAAGCGGCGCGCATCCTTGCCACCGACGACACGTTGCGGGCGCGGCAGTCGCGGGCCGCGCGCCAGGCCGTGCTGTACCTGCGGCCCGATGCCGTCTCGCGCCGCTTCGGCGAGCTGCTCGCCGGCCTGGCCGGCAACGCCAGCGCACACCATCACACCCCAGCACGGCCGAGATGACCATGCGCCCACACGCCTTCGTCCACCGCGAAACCCGCTGGACCATCGCCGCCAACCGCTGGGGGCACCGCACGCTGGTGCGACGCTGCTTCGCCACGGTCAGCCGGCTCGGCGACGGCCTGTTCTGGTATGCACTGATGGGCGCGATCGTGCTGGCCGACGGCTACGCCGGGCTGGCCGCCTCCACGCACATGGCCGCCACCGGGCTGGCCGCGCTCACGCTCTACAAGCTGCTCAAGCGCTGGACCAAACGCCCACGCCCCTTCGCCAGCGACCGCCGCATCCGCGCCCTGGTGCCGCCGCTGGACGAGTTCAGCTTTCCGTCCGGCCACACGCTGCATGCGGTGGCCTTCACCGGCGTCGCGCTCGCCTACTACCCGGAACTGGCTTGGCTGCTGCTGCCGTTCACCATCAGCGTCGGCGTGTCGCGTGTGGTGCTGGGCCTGCATTACCCCAGCGACGTGCTGGCGGCGACGGGCGTGGGTTCGATACTGGCGATGCTGTCGCTGTCGATCGCCGGAGTGGCGTAAGCCGCGACCGGGACGCAGCAGCGAAGATTCAGCCACGCATCTGCGCGGATAGGCGCGGATGGCGCCATTCGAAGTCTTATCCGCGTCTATCCGCGTCTATCCGCGTAGGTCCGTGGCCAGTGGCTGTCGCCGTTCCCAGGCAGCCCGGACGCGGCTCGCGCCGCTGCTGCCGGGGAGAAAGCCGGCTCAGCCGCCGGCCTTCTCCTGCGCGATCCAGGCCTCCACCCGTCGCGACAGCAGGGTGAGCGGCATCGAGCCGCCGGTCAGCACGACGTTGTGGAAGCGGCGGATGTCGAACCCGTCGCCCAGCGCGGCCCGCGCCTGCTCGCGCAGGGCGAGGATGTGGTTCATGCCGACCTTGTAGGCCAGCGCCTGGCCTGGCCAGACCAGGTAGCGCTCGATCTCGGCGACCACGTCGCCCTCGGGCATGCCGGTCTTCTCCAGCATGTAGTCGATGGCCTGCTCGCGGGTCCAGCGCTTGTGGTGCATGCCGCTGTCCACCACCAGGCGCACGGCGCGGAACATCTCGGCCTGCAGGCGGCCCAGCTCGTCGAGCGGGGTGGGATGGAAGCCGGCCTCGGAAGCCACGCGCTCGGCGTACAGCGCCCAGCCTTCCGCGTACGCCGTGAACGGCAGGATCCTGCGGAAGGTCGGCACACCGGTCAGCTCCTGCTGGATCGCGAGCTGGAAATGGTGCCCCGGGATCGCCTCGTGGTAGGCCAGCGTGCGCATGCCGAAGCGGGCGATCTCGTCGGTGCTGCGCAGGTTGATGTAGAAGATGCCCGGCCGCGAACCGTCGAAGGCCGGCACGTTGTAGTAGGCGCCGGGCGCGGTCTTTTCGCGGAACTCGGGCACGCGCTCGACCTTGACACCGATGCCCGGGCGCACGTCGAAGTACGCCGTGAGCTTGGCGTCGGCCTCGTCGATGATGGCCTGGAAGTCGTCGATGATCTGCTGGCGGCCGGCGTCGCTGTCGGGATAGCGCTGATCCTCGCGGGTGGCGATGCGCTGCACGCGCTCGCCGATGCTGCCCTCCTCCAGCCCCTCGCCGCGCAGGATCGCGTCCATCTCGGCCTCGATGCGCGCCACCTCGCTCAGGCCGAGCGCGTGCACCTGGTCGGGCGTCATCTCGGTGGTGGTGTGGCTGCGCACCGACCAGGCGTAGAAGCCGGCGCCGTCGGGCAGTTCCCACACGCCGTTGTTGCCGCGGGCGCGCGGCAACAGGCCGTCGTAGTAGCCGATGAACATCTGGTAGGCCGGATAGACCCGCTCGGCGATCAGTCGACGTGCTTCGCCCAGGAGGCGCTCGCGGGCGGCCTCGTCCAGTGTCCCGGCCGGCAGCTTGGCCAGCTTCTCGGCGAACGAGGTGTAGAGGATGTTTTCCTCCGGCGCCGCGCCGACGAAGCCGTTCATCTCCACCAGCACCTTCTCGACCACGAAGCGCGGCGGCAGGATGCCCTTGTCCTCGCGCAACCGCAGGCCCTCCATCACCTGGTCGAACACCGTCGGGATCGCCGCCAGTCGTGCCAGGTAGTTGTCGGCGTCACGCCGGTTGTCGACCGGGTGCTGGGTGGCGAGGAAGGTGGGGATGCCGTTCTGCACGCCGAACAACTGGTTCAGCGGGTAGTTGTGATGCCGGTAGGGCTCGCCGTCGACCTGGTTGGCGAGGAAGAACTCCAGGATGTCGTAGGACATCCGGGTCTGCTCGTCGAGCCGCCCGCGGTCGTAACGGCGCAGGGTGGCGAGGTCCGCGTGCAGCTTGCGGCTCATCGCGGCCTCGCGGGCCAGCGAGCGGTCGGTGAGCTTGTCGCTGTAGAAGTCCAGCCAGCCGGGCAGGATGCGCAGGTTGGAGAGCAGTTCGGGATCCTTCAGCGCGTATTCGACGAAGACGCGCTCGAAGAACCACTCGATCTTCAGCGGCTTGAACCAGATCGTGTGGACGACCAGCAGCACCGCCAGCACCAACACCAGCGCGAGCCCGCGCAGACCCCACTTGAACGCTTTCCTCATCGCCGCATCCCCGGTCCGGAGGACTGGCAAACTAGCACGACGGCGGGCCGTCGACAGGCCTGAAAGTCATCCTGCTCCCGGGGCGACGGCGGTCGCGAGCCGGGAGCGCGGAAACACGGGGCCGATGCGGGCGCGCATGCCGCCCGGGACGCACCGGCCCCTCCGGCTTCCTTTTCGCTCGCCGCATCGCGTCTGCGGCCGTGGCCCACGCCACTTTCGCCGACCCGGCGCCTGCGGCATCGCCGCTGGCCGCGGGTCAGAACCGCCCTGCCTGATAGTCGGCGAAGGCCTGCATGATCTCCTCGCGCGTGTTCATCACGAACGGGCCATAGCGCGCCACCGGCTCGCGCAGCGGGCGGCCAGCGACCAGGATCAGGCGGGTGTCGGCCGCGCGGCCTTCGACCCGCACGCGTTCGCCCTCGCCCAGCACCGCCAGCTCGTGCGCATTCACGGTGGCGGCGCTGCCGCCCTCGCCCACGCGCGCGCCCCCCTCGTAGACGTAAATGAAGGCGCTATGCCCGGCCGGCAGCGCGTGCTCGAAGCGCGCGCCGGCGCCGAGGTGCACATCGAGGTAAGTCGGATCGGTGGCCGGCTGCGCGACCGGGCCGATCACGCCATCGACCGCGCCGGCGATCACCTTGACCCGCACGCCCTCGGCCGGCCGCACCTCGGGGATGCGGTCGGGGCCGAATTCCTGGTAGCGCGGCGCGGTCATCTTGTCCTTGGCCGGCAAGTTCACCCACAGCTGGAAGCCGCGCATGCGGCCCTCCTGCTGCTCGGGCATTTCCGAATGCACGATGCCGCGCCCGGCGGTCATCCACTGCACCGCGCCAGGCGTGAGCAGCCCCTCGTTGCCGTGGTTGTCGCGGTGGCGCATGCGGCCGTCGAGCATGTAGGTGACGGTTTCGAAGCCGCGGTGCGGATGGTCGGGAAAGCCGGCGATATAGTCCTCGGCCTTGTCGGTACCGAACTCGTCGAGCATCAGGAACGGATCGAGGTCGGGCAGCTGCGGCGTGCCGATCACGCGGGTGAGCTTGACGCCCGCGCCGTCGGAGGTGGGCAGGCCGCGCTGGATGCGACGGACCGGACGAATGCCGCTGACAGGATTCATGGCGAACTCCAAGGATGCGATGCCCTCAATGTAGGGGCGACACAGTGGGAACACAGCCCGGCATCCGGAATCGAGCGTTGCACGGCGGCAACAATACCGCCATGCTCCGCCCATGCCGCGACGACCTCGCCGCCATCCCTTCCTGCTGCTCGCCCTGCTCGGACTGATGGCATTCGGGGCGGTGATCCTCGCCGGCCTCGATCCGGCCGGGCCGGCCGGCACGGCCGCGCTGTGGCTGTTTCGCACGGCCGGCTTCGGCTTCCACGCCAGTGCCAACCTGCTGGCGCGGCACGTGCCCTGGCTGCCGGACTGGCTGGACGTGGTCGGCGTGCTGATGCTCGGCTTCGCGCCCTATCT
>JBEQAM010000213.1:0-4513 GCA_041640375.1 Rehaibacterium sp.
CGCCCTCGTCGCCTGCTCCCCGGATGGCATAGCCGACGCTCACGGTGACCCGGCCGGACGGCGAATCCGGATGCGGCATCGCGGCCGTCTCGACGGCGCGGCGAACGTCCTCCGCCAGCCGCGCGGTAGCGCTGGCATCGCGGTCCAGCAGCAACAGTACGAACTCCTCGCCGCCGCTGCGGTACAGCTCGGCGCGCTCGCGCCGGGTGAGATCGCGTAGGATCGCCGCTACCGTGCGCAGGCACTGGTCGCCCTCGGGATGGCCGAGGCTGTCGTTGTAGAACTTGAAGTAGTCGATATCGACGACCAGCGCCGCCAACGGCGCGCCGCGCTCCAGCGCCTGCGCCCACAGGCGATCGAGCGCCAGCCGGTAACCACGGTAATTGCCCACCCCGGTGAGCGCGTCGGTCAGGCTGTCCTCGCGCAGCGCGTCCACGGCGAGCCGCAGCTCCTCGGTGCGGCGGGCGATCTCCTGTTCGCGCTCGGCGACGGTCTGCTCCAGCTGCTCGCGCAGCCGCTTCTGTACCGCCAGCGCTTGGCTGACATCGCGGAAGGCACGGCCGAGCCGGTCGATCAGGTGGTTGAAGGCCTCCGCCAGCTCGACCAGCTCGCGCGGCACGCCGGCCAACCGGATCGGCTGCGGGTCGGCATGGAAGGCGAACAGGCGCAGGCGAGAGACCAGCTCGCGCAGCGGCGCAACGAAGCGGCGCGCCACCCGCGCCGACATCCACCAAATCGCGACGATCGCGAGAGCCGTCGGCAGCAGCAGCTTCAACAGGCCGAGTATCAGTTCGCGCCGCAGCTCCGATTGCGGCTCGATAACGACGACGCGCCAACCTAGCAATGTGCTCCTGACCAGGACGTAGCCGGCGCCACCGTCGGAGAAAACCCCGGCAACGCCCTGCACGCCGGAGCTTCCGCCCTGGCTCAACGCCTCCCGCAACGGACCGTGCGGCAGCTGTGCCAGCGGCACGAAAGGAAGCCCGCCACCGGCGTGGACGACCCTACCGGCGCGGTCGAGTACGAGCAGGGCGAAACTCTTGCGGGTCAGCCGGTACGGGCCTCCCCTCACGACGTCGCTGCTGACGATCGAGCCTTGCACGATGCCAGCGACCTGCCCGTCCAAACCATGCACCGGCGCGCTGACGGCAACCAGCGGGTCGTTGCCGAAACCGCGCCCGCGAAACGTGTCCGAAACGTACGGCTGACCACTGCGCAACGGCCTGATGAAATAGGGGCGGTCGGAGATGTCGCTGCCTTCCCACCGCCAGCCGCTATCGTCGGCGGACGCGGGCACGCCGGCCATGACCCGACCCTGAGCGTCGGCCACCAGCATGGACACGAAGGCTGGAAAGCGCGCGCGCACCTCGCCGAGATAGCGTGCCCAGTCCGAATCCGCCGGCGCCAGCGCGGCCAGCGCCGACACCGCCGCCAGATGGTGCTGCAGGGTGTCGTCGATTTGCTCGGCGCTCAGCTCGGCGACCACGGCCAGGCTCTCGGCCAGCGCGGCCAAGCGCAGCCGGTAGTGGGTCCACAGCAGATAAGCGCCGGCGGTCAGAATCGTCAGCAGACCTAGCGCAAGCAGGCCACGGCGAGCCCGCTCGGCCAGCGAGGCCGGCGGGTCGATTCGCTCCGCCCCGGCACCGCTCACGGTGTTGCCCCTGCCATACGACCTCCATTGCGACGCCAGACTCCCGGAAATGACCACCGGGAGCCGGGCGCATGGTCGCCGCGATACACCGCATACCCGCGCCTCGCATCGTTCGCCCGGAATTGATGCGTGTCAAGGCGTCCGGCCACGGCCGCCGCCAGACTGCGCCCCATGAACGCGATTCCGCCCTTCGACGCCGAGCTGCTGCGCCGCTACGACCGGCCCGGCCCGCGCTACACCTCCTACCCGACCGCGCCGCAGTTCGGACTGGATTTCGGCGAGGCCGAGTTCCGCGCCTGCGCCCAGCGCAGCAACGAGGACCCGATCCCGCGCCGGCTCTCGCTGTACCTGCACATCCCCTACTGCCACAGCCCCTGCTTCTACTGCGGCTGCAATCGCGTGATCACCCGCGACGCCGCCAAGGGCGAGGCCTACCTGCTGCAGCTGCTGCGCGAGGTCGAGCGCGTGGCGCCGCTGTTCGACCGCGACCGCGACGTGATCCAGCTGCACCTGGGCGGCGGCACGCCCAATTTCCTCAGTCCCGACCAGCTCGGCGACCTGATGCACTGCCTGGCGCGGCAGTTCCACCTGTCCGGCTCCGCGCAGCGCGATTTCTCGATCGAGCTCGACCCGCGCCATGTCGATACCGACGGCATCGCCGCGCTGGCCCGGCTCGGCTTCAACCGTGCCAGCCTCGGCGTGCAGGATTTCGACCCCGAGGTGCAGAAAGCGGTCAACCGCATCCAGAGCATCGAGGAAACCCTGGCGGTGGTGGAGGCCTGCCGCGCGCACGGTTTCCGCTCGGTCAACATCGACCTGATCTACGGCCTGCCGAAGCAGACCCGCGAGGGCTTCGCCCGCACGCTGGACACCGTGATCGACATGCGTCCGGACCGCCTGGCGGTGTACAGCTACGCGCACCTGCCGGAGCTGTTCAAGCCGCAACGGCAGATCGACGCCGCCCTGCTGCCCTCGCCCGAGGACAAGCTCGGCCTGCTGCAGCTCGCGATCGAGAAGCTCTCGGCCGCCGGCTACCGCTACATCGGCATGGACCACTTCGCGTTGCCCGAAGACGACCTGTCGATCGCCCAGCAACGCGGCAGCCTGCAACGCAACTTCATGGGTTACACCACCCACGCCGACACCGATCTGGTCGGCCTGGGCGTGAGCGCGATCAGCGCCATCGGCGACTGCTTCAGCCAGAACCACCGCGATCTGCCGAGCTGGGAGGCCGCGCTCGACGCCGGCCACCTGCCGGTCTGGCGCGGCCTGCGGCTGAACTCCGACGACCTGCTGCGCGCCGACGTGATCCAGCAGTTGATGTGCCAGGGGCGCATCGACAAGGCGCTGACCGAGGATCGTCACAACATCGATTTCAATATCTATTTCGCCGAAGCCCTGACCCAGCTCGAACCGCTGGCGGCCGACGGCCTGGTCGAGATCGGTCCGCGCCACATCGACGCGACCTCGCGCGGCCGCCTGCTGCTGCGTATCATCGCGATGACTTTCGACAGATACCTGCAGCGGCCGCAGGCGCAGCCCGCCCGCTATTCCCGGGCGATCTGAGCCGGCGGCCCACGGCCGAGCGATGAGCGAACTCAAGCGATCCGCGCCGACGCGCGCGAACCTGCACGCGAACCCCATCGCCGACGACGGCGACGAGTTCCGCTTCTGCAGCACCTGCGCCTTCTCGGCGGTGTGCCTGGCGCAGGGCTACGACAAGAGCGCCCTGCGCGAGCTGCACTGCCTGGTCGAGCACGTCGGCCCGTTCCACGACGGCGAACACGTGTTCCGCGAGGGCGAGCCGTTCAACGCGATCGCGGCCGTGCGCGCCGGCACGGTCAAGACCTACGTCACCGACCCGGCCGGCCGCGAGCAGGTGCTGGGCTTCTTCCTGCCCGGCGAAGTGATCGGCCTGAACGCCATCCACCAGGCCAAGTACCCCTGCAACGCGGTGGCGCTGGACACGGTCACGCTGTGCCGCTTCTCGTTCCCGATGATGGCGACGCTGGCCCAGCGCATGCCCGGCCTGCAGACGTTGCTGTTCCGTCTGCTCAGCCAGGACATCGGCAAGGCCGCCCTGCTGGCCGGCGACTACAGCGCCGACGAGCGCATGGCCGCGTTCCTGCTCACCTTCTCGCGCCGCTACGCCGCGCGCGGCTTCTCGCCGACCCGCTTCGCGCTGACCATGGCGCGCACCGACATCGCCAACTACCTGCGGCTGGCGGCCGAGACGGTCAGCCGCGTGTTCCGCCGCTTCCAGGATGGGGGGCTGATCCGCGTCGAGCGGCGCGAGGTCGAGATCCTCGACCTGGCCGCGCTGGAAGAACGCGCCCGCTGCGTGCTGCGCGAATAGCCCCTGCGGCCTGCGGGTTTTTCGCGACCTGCCGGCGCTACGCGCCGGGTATTCCGTGCGCCTGCCGGCGGCCGGAACACCCGGCCCGAAGGGCCGGCCAGATCGCGACGAACCCCCACGCTGCAGGAGTGACGGAAGTCGCAACCGGACAACCACACAGGCCACCGGCCGCGGCTCACGCCGCCAGCCCCCGGCAAACGACTGCGTCGTTCCCGCGACAGTCCAGCGGCGGTTTCTGCGTCGGGCTTGACCTGCGTCAGCCGGCCGCCCCCGATCCTCCGCCGCCCGACGCGCCTTGATCTGCGTCAGGGAATGCCCTTGCCCACAAGCCGAGCATTCGCGGCGATTCCCACCGGGAGATCGTCGTCATGTCAGCAACACGCAAGCTGTGGATGGGCCTGGCGGCACTGTTGGCCGCCTCCTTCGCCGTCCTGCTCTGGGTCGGCAACGAGATCCACCGGCAGATGCCGCCGCTGCCCTCGGCAGTGGTCACCAGCGAAGGCCAG
>JBEQAM010000214.1:0-4498 GCA_041640375.1 Rehaibacterium sp.
CGCTGGCGGTCGGCGGACGAGGCGTCCTCGGACTGGCCCTTGCCCAGCTTGCCCGGCGCGCTGCCCTCGCCCTCGTCGCCTTCCTGCATGCCCTTGCGGAAGCTGCGGATGGCCGCGCCCAGGTCGGAGCCGACGTTGCGCAGCTTCTTGGTGCCGAACAGCAGCACCACCACTGCGAGCACGACCAGCCAGTGCCAGATGCTGAAGCTGCCCATGATGGAATCCGGTGAGGGGTGGGAGACGCTCAGGATAGCGCAGCCGCGCGGGCGTCGCCCTGCGACGGCAGTCGGCAGGGGCCGGCCGGGCAGGCGCCCGGCGGCCGCCGGTCAGCGGGCGGTGTATTCCTCCAGCCGGTCGCGGAAGTCCACCAGCGCGTCGCTGGCGCCGCCGACCCGGCCTTCGAAGATCGCGCGCGGGGTGGTGTTGGGGCCGTACACGCGCTGGTTGGCGCGGTGGTCGATCGACAGCACCGCGCCGTCCAGCGCCACGCCGGCGAACAGGCCGCGGCTGCGCGAATAGGAATAGATCTCGGCCTTGAGCTGGGCGTCGGTCGAGGCCTCGGCGCGGCGGCCGAGCGGGCCGGCAGCCACCGCGGCATCAGCGCCGAGGGTGAACTTGCCGTGGACGATGCTGTCCACGCCGCGCTGGGTGCGGAACACCAGGATCACGTCGGTGCTCTGCACGCCGGCCTGGAAGCCGACGCTGCCCCCGGTGAGCGAGATGAAGCTGGGGTAGCTCCAGGTGCCGTCGGCGCCGCGCACCGAGATCAGGCCGCGGCCATGGCGGCCGCCGACCACCAGGCCGGCCTTGACCACGCCGGGAATGACGGCGACGGCATAGGCGTCGCGCAGCAGCCGCTCGGGGATCGACTGTTCGGGCACGAGCATGAGCTGGTCGAGCACCTTGACCGCTTCGGCCGCGCGCTGGTTCTCGGTGGCGCCGGCGTAGGCGGGCGCGGCGGACAGCGCGGCGAGCAGGGCGAGGGCGGCGAGGATCGGACGCATGAACGTACCTCCGCGGAGCGTATGAGGATCGCGGCCAGTATCGGCCGGGGCAATGAACCGCGCGTGAGCCGCGCGTCGACATCGGCAATGATACGGTTCGCGCCCAGCCTGTCGAACGCGGCCCCGCCGCCGGAAGCCTCTGCCATGCCCATCCGCTATCGCCACGCTCCTGCCGCCCCGGCCGACACCGACCGTCCCGCCGTGCTGCTGGTCAACCTGGGCACGCCCGACGCGCCGACCCCGGCAGCGGTGCGGCGTTATCTGTCCGAGTTCCTGCACGACTGGCGGGTGGTCGACCTGAACCGCTGGCTGTGGTGCCCGGTGCTGCACGGCCTCATCCTGCCGCGGCGCGCGCCGAAGGTGGCCAGGACCTACGCCGCGATCTGGCGCGAGGACGGCTCGCCCTTGCTGGCGCTGTCGCGCAGGCTGGCCGAGGGCCTGCAGGCGGCGCTGCCGGAGGCCAGCGTGCGGCTGGCGATGCGCTACGGCAACCCGTCGGTGCCGGCGGTGCTGCGCGAGCTGCACGAGACCGGCATCGGCCGGCTGATCGTGCTGCCGCTGTATCCGCAGTATTCGGCCACCACCAGCGCCTCGGTGTTCGACGCGGTGACGAAGGAGTTGGCCGGCTGGCGGCGCGTGCCGGCGCTGGACTTCATCGCCGACTACCACCTCGACGCCGGCTGGGTGGCGGCGGTGGCCGATTCGATCCGCGCCCACCGCGCCGCGCATGGCGGCGGCGAAAGGCTGCTGTTTTCCTTCCACGGCATTCCGCAGCGCTTCGCCGATGCCGGCGACCCGTACCCGGCGCAGTGCCGCGCCAGTGCACAAGCCATCGCCGCCGCGCTCGGCCTGCGCGACGACCAGTGGCGGCTGGCCTACCAGTCGCGCTTCGGCCGCGAACCGTGGCTGCAGCCCTACACCGACCGCACGCTGGACGCGTTGGCGCGCGAGGGCGTGAAGCGCGTCGATGTGGTCTGCCCCGGCTTCGCGGTGGATTGCATCGAGACGCTGGAGGAGATCGCGGTGGAGAACGCGGACGTCTTCCGCCGGGCCGGCGGCGAGGCGCTGGGCTACATCCCCTGCCTCAACGACGACCCGGCCCATGTCGCCGCGCTGGCGGCGCTGCTCAAGCCGCGCCTGCGCTGATGCGCGAGCTCCTGCTCGACACCCCGCGTGGCAGGCTCGCCGCGCTGCGCCATGGCCCGGGCGGCGCGCCGCCGGTGCTCGCGCTGCATGGCTGGCTCGACAACGCCGCCAGCTTCGTGCCGCTGATGCCGCATCTGGACGGGGTCGACCTGGTCGCGCTCGACCTGCCCGGGCACGGGCACTCGTACCACCGCCCGCCCGGCGCCGAATACGGGCTGATCGACTACCTGCTCGACATCGACGCCGCGCTCGACGCGCTCGGTTGGCCGCGCTGCCGCCTGCTCGGGCATTCGCTGGGTGGTGCGTTGGCGACGCTGTATGCCGCCGCCGCGCCCGAGCGGGTCGAGCGGCTGGCGCTGATCGAGGCGCTCGGTCCGTTGGCCGGCGCGCCCGGCAGCGCGCTGTCGCGGCTGCGCGAGGCGCTGGTGCAACGGCGCGGCGCGGTCGGACAGCGTCTGCGCGTGTTTCCCGACCCGGCCGCGGCGGGTCGTGCCCGGATGCAGGCCAATGACCTGAGTGAGGGCGTGGCACGGTTGCTGGTCGAACGCGGCATCGCGCCGGTGGAGGGCGGTTACGCCTGGCGCAGCGACCCGCGCCTGCGCCTGACCTCGGCGCTGCGCGCCGACGAGGCGACGGTGCGTGAATGGCTGGCCGGCATCGAATGCCCGGTGCGGCTGATCGCCGCCGCGCAGGCGCCGCCCTACTTCGACGCCGAACTGCGCCAGGCGCGGCTGGCTTGCCTGCGCGACGGCTACGCCGTGGTGCTGCCCGGCGGACACCACCTGCACATGGAGACGCCCACGCCGGTGGCACGGGCGCTGCTCGATTTCCTGCTCAGCCCGGTTTGACCTGCATCGACACGCAGGCGTCGCCAGACGCGTCGAGCGTCAGCGTGACCACCATGCTGCGGCCGTCCTTCTCATAACCGAGCATCACGTCGTTGTCGCTCTGGAAGCGCATGTTGCTGCTCCGGGCGTGGCGGGTCATTTCCGATTCGCAGTCGGCGACCAGCGCGGCCAGTTCGCCGCTGGCGTTGAGGTTCACCAGCAGCCCTTCGCCCACCGGGATCGCCGTGCTGAGCCGGTGCGATGCCGGCAGCCAGACATCGCGCGGAGAATCCGCCGGCAGGGCGACTTCGACGGTGGCCAGTGCCGGCTCGGCGATGGCTTGCGGCGTGCCGGCATGGGCCTGCGGACCCACATGCTGGCCGCAGGCGGCCAGATCGACCGGCAGCGGGGCGCACACTGCGGCGGCCAGGCGGAGGAAGGGATACGACGGGTGCATCGGACATCCTTGAATCGAGGCGCTCGGCGAACAAACGCGGGACACGAGCGATTGAGGGCGCGGTGCAACAAATTCCGTCGCAGCGGACGTTCAACCCGCTGGCGCGGCCAGCAGGCACGCGAGCTGGCGCTTGAGCGTGTGACCGTCGCCGCGCAGATAGTCGCGCTCGCCGCGCCAGTCGCCGAAACGTGTCTCGACCTCGCGCCAGAACGCACGCGAATGGTTCGGCTGGATCAGGTGACACAACTCGTGCACCAGCACGTACTCGAACGCGCGCGGGCGGCCCAGCACCAGCGCCAGATCCAGCGACAGCGCGTCGGACGGGCTGAGCGATCCCCACAGTGAACTCAACGGGCGGACGCGCACCGCCAGCGGTGCGCGCGGCAGGGTCGGCAGGTATTTCGGCAGCCAGCGGCCGAGATCGGTGCGCGCCTGGGCGAGGTAGAACTCCCTGAGTGCGCGACGCAACGCGCCCTCGCCGGCGCCCGGCTGCCACCGGATGCGCAGCCGCTCCCGATCCATCTCGACGCGGGCGTAGCGCCCCGCATCCCAATCCACGGGCCAGACCTCGCCGCGCAATGGCAGCCACGCCGTTTCGCCGGGTGCGAGGGTCGGCTCGTCACCGCCGGCGGCAAAGCGCGGCAGTTGCCCGGCCAGCCACTCAAGCTGCGAATCGAGAAACTCGCGCGCCGTGCGCGCGCTCGCCGTGCGGGGCAAGGTCAGCCGCACGCCGCGCTCATTGACCAGCAGCCGGATCCGCCGCGCACGCGGATCGCGCACCTGCGCGATCGCGACCTCGCGCCCATCGGGCAACGACAGCGTCAGCGTCTCGCGTTCGAGTGTGCGCGACGGTCGACGCTTGAGCTCGGGCATACGGCGAGCTTGGCGGGTGGCATGCCGCGAAGCAAGGCCCCGGCGGCCGGGCCCTGCCGCGCGCTCACCCCTCCGCGCGACTGAGCTTGAGCGCGGTTTCGAGGGTGGCGAACAGGCGCTTGAGTTCGCCGCTCATCAGGGCGAAGCGGGCGTCCATCTCGGCGTGAAGGGAGTCGCGCTCGGTGTTCTCC
>JBEQAM010000215.1:0-4487 GCA_041640375.1 Rehaibacterium sp.
CAGCCCTTCGATATGGTCGACGTCGGGCTTTTCCATCACCGACAGGAACTGCCGGGCGTAGGCCGACAGCGACTCCACGTAGCGGCGCTGGCCCTCGGCATAGATGGTGTCGAAGGCCAGCGAGGACTTGCCCGAGCCGGACAGGCCGGTGATCACGATCAGCCGGTTGCGCGGCAGGTCCAGGTCGATGTTCTTGAGGTTGTGGGTGCGCGCGCCGCGGATACGGATGATGTCCATGCGTCCGTCCGGGTCTCCGTGTGGGTCGGAACAGGGCAGTCTAGCAGGGCGGGGTGGCGGAGCCGGAGGCGGAAAAGCGCCGGCCCCCCCGGTCCCGCGAAAAGTCCGGAGGCCGGCAGCCTTCCCCCGCGCTGCCGGGCCGGAAAGGCGCTGGATTGCCGCTCTGGCGGGAATGGCCAGGCCGCGATGCCCTCCCCCGGCTCCCGAAGTGCTTGCCTGCGAAGGGATTTCCCCGCATAATGCCGCTTCTTTGCCGCCCGCAGGGGCGGCGAGTGGCTGGCCCGAGGGCCGTAAAAGAACTACAGAGGACAACCGGTCATGTACGCAGTGGTAGTCACCGGCGGTAAGCAGTACCGCGTGATGAAGGGCGAGGTGCTCCGCGTCGAGCTTCTCGATGCCGAGCCGGGCAGCACGGTCGAATTCGACAACGTGCTGCTGCTGGGCGACGGCGAGAAGGT
Organism: Rehaibacterium sp.; assembly: GCA_041640375.1. Classification (GTDB taxonomy): domain Bacteria; phylum Pseudomonadota; class Gammaproteobacteria; order Xanthomonadales; family Xanthomonadaceae; genus Rehaibacterium. The sequence goes on from JBEQAM010000215.1 coordinate 696, forward strand.
CACCGTCGGCACCCCGAAGGTCGAGGGCGCGAAGGTCACCGCCACCGTCAGGGCGCACGGCCGCGCCGACAAGATCCGCATCGTGAAGTTCCGCCGCCGCAAGCACCATCGCAAGCAGATGGGCCACCGGCAGCACTACACCGAAGTCGAGATCACCGGCATCAGCGGCTGAGCGCAGGAGTAAACAGTCATGGCACAGAAGAAGGGCGTAGGCTCTACCCGTAACGGCCGCGATTCCAACCCGAAGTACCTGGGCGTCAAGGTCTACGGCGGCCAGACGGTGCAGGCCGGCAACATCATCATCCGTCAGCGCGGCACCCGGTTCCATCCGGGGCCGGGCGTGGGTTGCGGTCGCGACTACACGCTGTTCGCGCTCGAGGACGGCGTGGTCCAGTTCTCCGTGAAGGGCCCGAAGAAGCGCCGCACCGTCAGCGTCGTCCCGGCCGCCTGATCCGGCCAGACAACGCGACCCGGAGAGCCCCGCGTGTGCGGGGCTTTCTGTTTTTGAGCCGGGAACCGGGCGGGAATCGGGAATGGGGAATCGGGAATCGCAGGAGCGGTCTCCCGCGCCCCGGCCGTTTTCCGCGCCGGCTCCGGGGCGCGACGACCTGTAAACTCGCTGTCCTGTGTCGGCCCTGCCGGCGCAGGGCGCCCACCCCCTTCCCCATTCCCGATCCCCAGCCCCCATGAAATTCGTCGACGAAGCCGAAATCCGCGTCAGCGCCGGCGATGGCGGCAATGGCTGCATCAGCTTCCGCCGCGAGAAGTTCATCCCCCTCGGCGGGCCGGACGGCGGCGACGGTGGCAACGGCGGCAGCGTCTGGCTGGTGGCCGACGAGAATCTCAATACCCTGGTCGACTTCCGCCATCAGCGTCATTTCCGTGCCCAGCGCGGGCAGAACGGCATGGGCCGGCAGATGTTCGGCAAGGCCGGCGAGGACATCGAGATCCGGGTGCCGGTCGGCACCACCGTGATCGCGGTCGAGACCGACGAGCTGATCGGCGACCTGACCGAGCATGGCCAGCGCCTGCTGGTCGCCCGGGGCGGGCAGGGCGGCAAGGGCAACGTGCATTTCAAGAGCTCGGTGAACCGTGCGCCCCGCAAAGCCACGCCGGGCACCCCGGGCGAGGAGCGCGACATCCGGCTGGAGCTGAAGCTGCTCGCCGATGTCGGCCTGCTCGGCTTCCCCAATGCCGGCAAGTCCACCTTCATCCGCGCGGTGTCGGCGGCGACGCCGCGGGTGGCCGATTATCCGTTCACCACGCTGTATCCGAACCTGGGCGTGGTCCGCATCGAGACCGACCGCAGCTTCGTGATCGCCGACATCCCCGGCCTGATCGAGGGCGCCGCCGACGGGGCCGGCCTGGGTGCGCTGTTCCTGCGTCACGTCCAGCGCACCCGCTTGCTGCTGCACCTGGTCGATCTGGCGCCGATGGATGGCAGCGACCCGGCCGCGCAGGTGCGGGCGATCGAGCGCGAGCTGGAGAAGTACGACCCGGGGATGCTGGAAAAGCCGCGCTGGCTGATCCTCAACAAGGCCGACCTGCTCACTCCCGAGGAGGCGCAGGCCAAGGCCGCCGGAGTGGTCGAGGCGCTCGGCTGGAACCGGCCGTGGTTCGTGGTCTCGGCGCTGTCGCGCGAGGGCACCTGGCCGATCATGCTCAAGGTGATGGAGTTCTTCGACCGCCTCAAGGCCGAGGCGGCGGAGGCGCAGGCCGAGGCCGACTGGCGGCGGAGCCACTCCTGATCCGCGTCTCGCGGGAGCGGCTTCGGCAGGGCCCCGGCTTTCCCCGGGCCACGAAAAAGCCGGCTTTCGCCGGCTTTTTGCTACCCCCTGAGGTGAAACTCTCAGGCGGCCGGAGCGTTCTTCATCGCCAGGATGCGGGCGTTGAGGCGGCTCTTGTGGCGGGCGGCCTTGTTCTTGTGGATCAGGCCACGGGCGGAGTAGCGGTCGAGGATCGGCTGGGCGTTGGCGAAGGCGGCCTCGGCGGCGGCCACGTCGTTGGTGTCCAGCGCCTTGATGACCTTCTTCACCGCGGTACGCAGCATCGAGCGCGCGCTGGCGTTGCGGGCCCGGCGCACTTCCGCCTGCTTGGCGCGCTTCTTGGCGGACTTGATGTTGGCCACAGTGGTTGCTCCTGAAAATTGGGATTGCTGGGGTAAAGATGCGAAAGTATGGGGTATTCAGGGGTTTGAGTCAATAATTGCGGCCCCGCCACGACCATCTCCCCGAGGCCAGGGATGAGGCTGCTGCGCTCCACCGCCATCGTCAGTTCGATGACTTTCCTGTCGCGGCTCACCGGCTTCGTCCGCGACGTGGTGTTCGCCCGGGTGTTCGGCGCCAGTCCGGCGATGGACGCCTTCCTGGTCGCCTTCCGCATCCCCAACTTCCTGCGTCGGCTGTTTGCCGAGGGCAGCTTCTCGCTGGCCTTCGTGCCGGTGCTGGCCGAGTACCGCCAGAAGCACGACGCGCTGGCCCTCAAGGGCTTGATCGACCGCGTCACCGGCAGCCTGGCCGGCGTGCTGCTGGTGATCACCGGGCTCGGGATGCTGGCGGCGCCCTGGGTGATCGCGGTGTTCGCGCCCGGCTTCGCCTGGGGCGAGTACCAGCACCGGCTGGCCAGCGAGCTGCTGCGGATCACCTTCCCCTACCTGTTCTTCATCTCGTTGACCGCGCTGGCCGGCGGCATCCTCAACAGTTTCAACCGCTTCGCGCTGCCGGCGGTCACGCCGGTGTTGCTCAATCTCTCGATGATCCTGGCGGCGCTGGGACTGGCGCCGCGAATGGACGAGCCGGTCGCGGCGCTGGCCTGGGGCGTGCTGCTGGCCGGTGTGCTGCAGTTCGCGGTGCAGATCCCGGCGCTCAAACGCCTGGGGCTGCTGCCGCGCCCGCGCTGGGGCGGTGCGCACCCGGGCGTGCGCAAGATCCTCACGCTGATGCTGCCGACGCTGTTCGGCTCCTCGGTAGCGCAGATCAACCTGCTGTTCGACACTCTGGTCGCCTCGCTGCTGATCTCCGGCAGCGTCACCTGGCTGTATTACAGCGACCGTCTGCTCGAATTCCCGCTCGGCATGTTCGGCGTGGCGATCGGCACGGTGATCCTGCCGCACCTGTCGCGCCAGCATGCCGCCACCGATCCGGAGGGCTTCTCGCGTGGCCTCGACTGGGGGCTGCGCAGCTGCCTGCTGATCGGCGTGCCGGCCAGTCTCGGCCTGGGACTGGCGGCGCAGCCGCTGTTCGCCGCGCTGTTCCAGTACGGTGCCTTCACCGCCGCGGACGCGCGCATGGCGGCCTTGAGCCTGACCGCGCTGGCGGTCGGCCTGCCGGCCTTCCTGCTGGTGAAGGTACTGGCACCGGCGTTCTACGCCCGCCAGGACACCCGCACGCCGGTGAAGGCGGCGGTGGTGTCGCTGGTGGTCAACGCCGCGCTGACCGTGCTCTTTCTCGCCGGCCTGCTGTGGTTGACGCCGTTGGGCGCGCAGGCGCGGGCGGAGGGGGCCGGGCTGATCGATGCGCTGGCGCGGATGCCCGGCGCGCACGCCGCGCTCGGGCTGGCCAGCGCGCTGGCGGGCTGGGTCAATGCCGGCCAGCTCTGGCTGCGGCTACGCCGTGAGGGCGTGTTCCGCGCCCAGCCGGGCTGGGGCGTTTTCGGCCTCCGGCTGGCGCTGTCCGGCGCGGCGATGACGGTGGCGGTGCTGGCGTTGCTCGCGGCCTGGCCGGAGTGGGGCGGCTGGACGGTCTGGGAGCGGCTGGCACGGCTGGCAGTGCTGGTCGGCGGCGCGGCGGCGCG
>JBEQAM010000216.1:0-4474 GCA_041640375.1 Rehaibacterium sp.
GCATCGAGGGCCTGTTCTTCTTCGGCGCCTTCGCCTACGTCTACTACCTGCGCTCGCGCGGCCTGCTGCACGGCCTGGCCGCCGGCACCAACTGGGTGTTCCGCGACGAGAGCGGGCACATGGCCTTTGCCTTCGAGGTGATCCGCACCGTGCGCGAGGAGGAGCCGGCGCTGTTCGACGACGCGATGCGGCAGCAGATCGTGCGGATGCTGGAGGAGGCGGTGGACTGCGAATACCACTTCGCCGAGGACGTGCTCTCCGGCGGCGTTGCCGGGCTGTCGCTGCGCGACATGCGACAGTACCTCGAATACGTCGCCGACCTGCGCCTGAAACAGCTCGGCCTGCCGGCCCGCTTCGGTGCCAGCAACCCGTTCGGCTTCATGGACTTGCAGGACGTGCAGGAGCTGACCAATTTCTTCGAGCGCCGGGTCTCCGCCTACCAGGTCGGGGTGCAGGGCGAGGTCACCTTCGACGCGGCGTTCTGAAGCGCCGGGCATCGGGTATGTGGCATCGGGCATGGGGCGTCGAGGGATGTCCCGCGTTGCGGGACATGCCGCCCGCCCCCGTTCACCCCGCGCCGCCGCTGCCGCATCATGGGCGCCTTCCCCGCCGGAGACCGCCCATGCGCCTGCTGCCGCTCGCCGCCGTCCTGTTCGCCGCGTCGCTGACCGCCGCCAGCGCGCGCGAGATCGAATCGCTCGCCGCCGCCGTCGACGCCCGGGTGGTCGAATGGCGGCGCGACATCCACCAGCATCCGGAGCTGTCCAACCGCGAGTTCCGCACCGCCGCCCTGGTCGCCGAGCATCTGCGTTCGCTGGGGTTGCAACCGCGGACCGGCATCGCCCATACCGGCGTGGTCGCCATCCTGCGCGGCGGCAAACCCGGCCCGCGCATCGCCCTGCGCGCCGACATGGACGCGCTGCCGGTCACCGAGCGGGTCGCGCTGCCGTTCGCCTCCCGCGTCACCGCCGAGTTCCGCGGCGAAACCGTCGGCGTCATGCACGCCTGCGGCCACGACGCCCACGTCGCCATCCTGATGGGCGTGGCCGAGGCGCTGACGGCGATCCGCGAGGAGCTGGCCGGCGAGGTGATGTTCATTTTCCAGCCGGCCGAGGAAGGTCCGCCCGAAGGCGAGGAAGGCGGTGCGCCGCTGATGCTGAAGGAAGGCCTGTTCGCCGACTTCCGGCCCGAGGCGATCTTCGGCCTGCACGTCTGGGCCAACCTGCACGCCGGCCAGGTCGGCTACCGCAGCGGCCCGTTCATGGCCTCGTCCGACCAGTTCCGCATCCTCGTCAAAGGGCGGCAGACGCACGGCTCGCGGCCCTGGGGAGGCATCGACCCGATCGTCGCCGCCGCCGGCATCGTCACCAGCGCGCAGACCATCGTCAGCCGCAACATGGACATCACCCGCCAGCCGGTGGTGGTGAGCTTCGGTGCGATCAAGGGGGGCATCCGCCACAACATCATTCCCGACGAGGTCGAGCTGATCGGCACCATCCGCGCCTTCGACGACGGCATGCGTGACAGCGTGTTCCGCCGCCTCGGCGAGATCGCCGAGCACGTCGGCCACGCCCACGGCGCGCAGGTCGAGCACGCCATTCCGACCCGTCCCGGCAATCCGGTCACCGCCAACGACCCGGCGCTGACCGCGCGCATGCTGCCTTCGCTGCAGCGCGTGCTCGGTGCCGACAACGTCCGCGAGAATCCGCTGATCACCGGCGCCGAGGACTTCTCCTGGTTCGCCCGCGAGGTGCCCGGCTTCTACTGGTTCGTCGGCGCCTCGCCGCGCGGCAGCGACCTGGCCACGGTGCCGAACAACCACTCGCCGGAATTCTTCCTCGACGAGGAGGCGCTGAAAGTCGGCACGCGCACGCTGCTGGCGGTGACGCTGGACTACCTCGCCGGCCCGCGATGAGCCGCGCGGCGCGCCTGGCGACCTGGCTGGCGGCCGCGGCCGGGCTGGCCTTCAGCCTGGCCGCGTTCTTCCCCGGCTACCTGACCTACGACTCCGCGCTGCAATGGCTGCAGGCGCGGCATGGCCAGTACAGCGACATCCATCCGCCGGCGATGGCGATGCTGTGGCGGCAGTTCGACCGCCTGGGCCTCGGCCCGGGCGCGATGCTGGCCTGGCATGCGCTGCTGTACTGGGGCGGGCTGGCGCTGCTGTTCGCGGCGCTGCCGCTCAGGCCCTGGCTGCGTGCGTTCGGGGTCTTGCTGGTCGGGCTGTGGCCGGCCAACCTCGGCCTGCTGCCGCACATCTGGAAGGACATCCCCACCGCCGCCGGCTTCGTGATCGCACTGGCGCTGCTGCGCCTGGACTGCGCGCGTCCGCATCCGGGCTGGCGGCTGGGCGCGCTGGCGGCGCTGCTGTTCGCCTGCCTGATGCGGCACAACGCCATTACCGGCGCCGCGCCGCTGCTGCTGTGGCTGGTGTGGCGCGAATTCCGCCTGCAGCGGCCGCAGCAAGCCACGCGTTGGCCGACGCTGGCGGTGCTCACACTCGGGCTGGCGATCTCGCTGCAGGCGCTGGCGCTGCTGCCGGCGCGCGCCGATTCGGTCCGGCGCATCGATGCGCCGTGGTCGGTGGTGGCGCTGTGGGACATGGCGGCGGTGTCGCTGCACGAACGGCGGCTGATCTTTCCCGACGGCTTCGCCGACCCCACGCTGACACTCGACGAGCTGCGCGAGGACTTCTGGCCCAGCGCCAACGCGCCGGTGTTCTACCGCGAAAAACTGTTCCACAGCTTCGACCGCGACTACGACCACGCGCAGGTCGCCGCGCTGCGCCACGCCTGGCTGCGGCTGCCGCTGGATCACCCGCGCGCCTACCTCGCCCACCGCGCCCGGCTGATGTGGCTGCTGTTCGGCGGCGACCAGGCCGCCGTCGCCGACCATCTGGTGCTGCAGCCGGGCATCACGCCGATGGGTGACAACCCGCCGCTGGAGCCCAACCGCAGCCCGCTCAACCGCTGGCTGCAGGCGCGGCTGGACGCGCTGATCGACACCCCGTTCTTCGCCGGCTGGCTGTACCTGCTGGCCGTGCTCGCACTCGCCGCCGTCGCCTGGCGCCGCCGCCACGACGACCTGCCCGCCACGCTGGCGCTCGCTGCCGCCGCCTCAGCCGTGGCCTACGTGCTGCCGCTGGCCGTGCTGTCGGGCAGCGCCGAATTCCGCTACCTCAACTGGCTGGTGCAGGTCGCCCTGCTGCTGCCGTTCCTGCTCTGGCCGAAAAAGCACGTGTAGACGCTGCGCAAGCCTGCGGCAGACGACTACGTCGTCCCTGCATGGAGAGGCCGCGCCGTAGAATGTGGCGATGACGACGCCCGAACACTCCCCGCTGGGCAAGGCCGTCGCCTACCCCAGCCAGTACGATCCCGCGCTGCTGTTCCCGATCCCGCGCCAGCCCAAGCGCGACCAGATCGGCCTGCCGTCGCCGCCGCCCTTCCATGGCTGCGACATCTGGAACGCCTACGAACTGGGCTGGCTGGACGCGCGCGGCAAGCCGCGCGTGGCGCTGGCCGAGTTCCGCGTGCCGGCCGATTCGCCCAACCTCATCGAGTCCAAGAGCTTCAAGCTCTACCTCAACAGCTTCAACCAGACCCGCATCGACAGCGGCGACGCGCTGCGCGCGATGCTGGCCAGGGACCTGTCCGCCGCCGCCGGCGCCCCGGTCGGCGTGGTGCTGCTGCCGCCGAGCGTGCAGCACGCCTTCCAGGTGGAGACGCTGGCCGGCGAGTGCATCGACGACCTGCCGATCGCCATCGACCACTACGGCCCGCCGCGCGCCGAGTTCCTCGCCGCGGACGATCAGCGCCGGGTCGAGGAGACGCTGGTGACGCACCTGCTCAAGTCCAACTGTCCGGTCACCGGCCAGCCCGACTGGGCCAGCCTGCGCATCGCCTATGCCGGCCCGCGCATCGACCGTGCCGGCCTGCTGCGCTACGTCGTGAGCTTCCGCGAGCACAACGAGTTTCACGAGCAGTGCGTGGAGCGGATCTTCATCGACCTGCTGCGCCGCTGCGCGCCGGCAAAGCTGACCGTCAGCGCCCGCTACACCCGCCGCGGCGGACTCGACATCAACCCCTTCCGCAGCAACGTCCCCGGCGCCAGCGCCGACAACCCGCGCAGCGTGCGCCAGTAGCCGCCGCGCGCTCTGCGGCGGCTTCGGCCGCGACCGGAACGCAACGACGAAGATTCAGCCACGGATCGGCGCGGATCGGCGCGGCGACAGCCAACACAAAGCCTCATCCGCAGCTATCCGTGTGGATCCGTGGCCCAAGGCCGTCGCTGTCGCCGGGCTTCCGGTCGCGGCTCACGCCGTCGGCCCTCGGCTGACGGCCACGTCGTTCCTACAGGACGGGCCGGTATTCGACGGCGGCGAACAGGCTGCGCCCGGCGCCGGGGAAGTAGCGGAACTCGCCGAAGGCGAGGTCGGCGCGCTCGGCGTAGCGGCGGTCGGTGAGGTTCATCGCCC
>JBEQAM010000217.1:0-4459 GCA_041640375.1 Rehaibacterium sp.
CTTCAACATGCTGGCGCTGTTCATGTTCGGTGCACCGCTGGAATACACCTGGGGCCAGCGCCGGTTCGCGATTTTCTTCTTTACCTGCGTGGTCGGCGCCGGCGTGATCCAGCTCATCGTGGGCACGCTGGCGGTGCAGCAGGGCTATGGCGCCTATCCCACCATCGGCGCCTCCGGCGGCGTGTACGGCCTGCTGCTCGGCTACGGCATGCTGTTCCCGCGCCAGCGGGTGATGCTGCTGTTCCCGCCGATCCCGATGCAGGCGCGCACGCTGGTGATCGTGTTCGGCGCGCTGGCGCTGTTCCTCGGGGTCACCGGCACCCAGCAGGGCGTGGCGCACTTTGCGCACTTGGGCGGCATGTTGTTCGGCTTCCTGCTGATCCAGTACTGGCGCGGCCGCTGGCCGTTCAGCCCGCCGCGCGGTCGCGGCGGGCCGTGGCGGCCGCACTGAGCCGAAGCGACAGGAGATCCGGCGAAAGCGCTCCCCGTGACCTACCGCCGCAGCGACAGGAAGTCCGGGCTGGCGACCAGGCGCAGGGCGTCCAGGCGCGGACGGGCGCTGGGCAGGGCCTCGACCAGCCGCTCGCGCTCTTCGCGCAGACGGGCGACTTCCTCCGGGCGCACTGCCGGGTTGACCCGGGCCAGCGCTTCCAGACGCACGATCTCGCGCCCGAGCAGTGAATCCGCCGCGGCGACCGCATCGGCGATCCGGGCCGCGGCCTGGCTCTCGGCCTCCTGACGGGCGCGTTCGAGCATCGGCGGCACCAGCGTGGCCAGTACTTTGCGCATCGGCGACAGGTCGATCTGGCGCTCGCCGGCACGCAGGCGGGCGCGCTCGCTCGGGGCGAAGTCGCTGCGCGGCTGCAGACGGGTGTCGATGGCGATGCGCAGCGGCGTCGGCGGCAGGAAACGCTCGACGTTGAGCGCGCGCTGGGCGACGCATTCGAGCACGAACACGGCCTCCAGGATCACCGTGCGCGGCGGCAGCTCGTCGACCAGGAAGGCGGCGTTGCCGGTTTCGCCGGACAGCAGCAGTTCGCCGACCGACAGCAGCAGCGGGTGGTCGTCGCGCAGGTAGAGCGCATCGTCGCGCGCGAGCGCGATGGCGCGATCGAAGGTGGCCGGCCGCGGGCCATTCTTGAACTCGTCGAAACCGTCGACGGCGATGTGCTCCGGATCGAGCAGCCACAGGCCGCCGCCGAGCTCCTCGTGATGCACGCCGATCCGCTCGAGCAGCCGCAACGGGAAGTCGTCCTGCGCGGCGCGTTCGTCGTCGGCCACGAGCGCGGCGAGCAGTTCGCTCTCGCCGGCGCCGCGCTGGCTGCCGAGTTCCAGCAGGCGGTCGCGGCCTTCGGCGATCAGCCGCGCCAGTTCGGCATGGACTTCGCGGCTGCGGGCGAGCAGGGCGTGGATGTCGGCGTCGCGCCGCGGCGAGGCTTCGCCGATGGCCAGCGCCACGACGTCGTCGCCGAAGCGGCGCAGCAGTTCGCGACCGTCGGCGAGGATCTGCGAGAAGGCATCCAGCCCTTCGTCATACCAGCGCAGCAGCGTCTCCTGCGGGCTGCCGGCCACCGCCTGGACGTGGATGTTGACGTCGCCTTGCTGGCCGATGCGGTCGAGCCGGCCGATGCGCTGTTCGAGCATGTCCGGGTCGAGCGGCAGGTCCCACAGGATGAGGTGCTGGGCGAACTGGAAGTTGCGGCCTTCGGCACCGATCTCGCTGGCGATCAGCAGGCGCGCGCCCTCCGGGTCGGCGAACCAGGCGGCATTGCGGTCGCGCTGCAGCAGGCTCATGTCCTCGTGGAAGCGGGCGGCCTGCACGCCGCTGCGCAGGCGCAGCGCCTCCTCCAGCGCCTGCACCTTGGCGCGTGAGCGGCACAGCAGCAGGGCCTTGGCCGGGGCGATGCGGTCGAGCAGCGCCAGCAGCCAGTCCATGCGCGGATCGCGGGCGTAGTCGTGCTCGGGCTCGGCTTCCTGCTCGCCGACGTCATGCAGGAATTCGGCCAGCAGCCGGCCGTGCAGGGTCGGATCGGTCGCGGTGTCGCCGTCGAGGAGGCTGATGTGCTTGACCCGTCGCGGGAAGCCGCCGACCGCCGCACGACGGTTGCGGATCATCACCCGGCCGGTGCCGTGGCGGTCGATCAGCGCGTCGATCAGTCGCGCGCGGGCGCCCTCGTCGCCCTGGGCGATCGCGCCGAGCAGCGTGGGCAGGGTGTCGGCCTCGCCCTCGAACAGCTCGCCCAGCGCCTCGGTTTCGGCCAGCGACAGCGGTGCGCCGGCCTGCAGCGCTTCGACGACCCGCGACAATCGCTGGTAGCGGCGCGTTTCCGCTTCGAAGACGGTGAGGCTGTGGTAGCGCGCCGGATCGAGCAGACGCAGGCGGGCGAAATGGCCGCCCAGGCCGAGCTGCTCGGGGGTGGCGGTGAGCAGCAGCAGGCCGGGTGTCTTCGCTGCCAGCGCTTCGACCAGTCGGTAGTCGGGGCTGGCGAAGTCGGGCGTCCATACCAGGTGGTGCGCCTCGTCGACCAGCAGCATGTCCCACGACGCGGCCAGCACCTGGCGTGCGCGCTTGTCGTTACGGGCCAGCCAGTCGGTGCTGGCGATCACGCACTGTTCGTCCTCGAACGGATTCCGATGCGGTTCGGTCAGTTCCAGCGATTCGCAGCGCTCCTCGTCATAGATGGCGAAGGCCAGGTTGAAGCGGCGCAGCAGTTCGACGAACCACTGGTTGACCAGGCTCTCGGGCACCAGCACCAGCACGCGGCGGGCGCGGCCGGCGGCGAGCTGCTGGGCGACGATCAGGCAGGACTCGATGGTCTTGCCCAGGCCGACTTCGTCGGCCAGCAGCAACCGCGGGGGGCGGCGCTGGGCGGCGATCTCGACGACGCGCAGCTGATGCGGGATCAGATCGACGCGCGCGCCGAGCAGGCCCCAGCCGGGATGGGCGCGGGCGGCGGCACGACGCTGCAGCAGTTCGTGGCGGAAGTCGAACTGGTCGCTGCGGTCGACGCGGCCGGCGAGCAGGCGGGTGTCGGCCTGCGAGACCGGCTGCTGGGCGTCGAGCATGCCTTCCGGATAGCGTTCGGCGCCGCAGACATAGACCAGCAGGTCGTTGTCGACCTCCACGCGCTCGACGACCGTCTCGGCCCCATCGATACGGATGCGGTCGCCGGGACGGAACACCACGCGCATCAGCGGCGCGCTGCCGAAGGCGTACTGGCGCACGACGCCCGACCCGGTGAACACGATCTGCACGCTGCGTCCGGTCAGGCGCATGACGGTGCCCAGCCCGAGCTCGGGTTCGGCAGTGCTGAGCCAGCGTTGGCCGGGGACGAAGTTTTCCATGGACGTGTGCGGTGCGGAGCGGGTGCGGGCGTGGTCGGCGGATGGGCGGACGGTGCCGGCGGTGGCGCGCCCGCCGTGGTCGGCGGTTCAGCGCCAGAGGGCGACGGCGGCAGTGCTGGCCATCGGTTGGCCGGCTCTGCAGCCGAAAGCCTCGGCGAAGGCCGGCAGGTTGGCGAGCGGGCCGTTGACGCGGAACTTGGCCGGTGCATGCACGCCGGTCGCCAGGCGCAGCCGGAGTTCGTCCTCGGTGTACTTGCGCTGCCAGAGCGTGGCGTAGCCGAGGAAGAAGCGCTGCATCTGCCGGGCATCGAGCGTGCCGCCGCTGGCCGCACCCAGGGCGCTGAGTGCCAGCTCGACGCCACCGAGGTCGGCGATGTTCTCGTCACGGGTGACGCGGCCGTTGACGCGCACCGGGCCGAGCGCGAGGTAGCCGTCATACTGCGCCACCAGCGGCGCGACCCGCGCCTCGAAGCGCTGCGCGTCCTCCGCGCTCCACCAGTCACGGAAGCGGCCGCTGCCGTCGATGGTGCGGCCCTTGGCGTCGAAAGCATGGGTGAGCTGCTGGCCGACGAGTGCGCCGAGCGCGCCGTGATTGAGCGCCGGCTCGCCGCCGGCGTGGAAGATCGGCGGCTGCAGCGCGGCCGCGGTCACGGTGAGGCGGTTCAGCGCCGGATCGTAGGCAATGTCCGGCGTCTGCGGTGGCACCCGCCATTGCAGTGGCGTCTGCCTGCCGATGCCGGCCAGCTCGCGCGCATGGCGCCACTTCGCGACGGCGAGCACGTTGGCGGCATAGTCGCGGCGATCGAGGCGCAGCCCGGCATGGTCGTGGCCGTAGGCCGGCGCCCCGACCTCCACGCGCAGGGTGGCGAGTTTTTCGCGTGCGGCGGCTCGGGCGTCGTCGCCGAGCCAGTCGACGGCGTCGATGGCCCGCGCCAGTGCGTCACGCACGCCGATCACGATCGCTTCGGCCTCGGCGCGCGCGGCTTCTGGCAGGTGCCGTTCGACGTACTTGCGGCCGAGCGCGTCGCCGAGCGCCGCATCGAGCGTGGCGAGCACCTGCCGCCAGCGTGGTGCGGGCTCGCGCTCGCCGGCGAGCAACTCGCCGTACAGCGCG
>JBEQAM010000218.1:0-4432 GCA_041640375.1 Rehaibacterium sp.
GGGCGATCAGGGCGGCGCGATCGTAGGCGGCGCGACAGTCGGCGAGGTCATCGGCGGTGAGCGCGAAGGCGTCGCCGACCAGCAGCTCGATGCCCTGGGCGCGGTAGCGGCGGAAGCGGCCATCCTGGACCACCTCGGGCGCCAGCCCCTGTTCGGCGAAGAATGCCTCCACCGCCGCGCGTGACAGTTCCACGCCGAGCACCTCGTGACCCTGTGCAGCCAGCCAGACCATGTCCAGGCTCTTGCCGCACAGCGGCACGAACACGCGGCTGCCGGGCGGCGCCTTCAGGCTCGCCCAGTGGCGTTCGAGCAGGCGGTTGGGCTCGGGCTGGTGCCAGCCGGTGCGGCCTTCGGCCCAGCGCTGCAGCCAATAGGCGGCGTCCATGCTCAGCCCGCCTCGACGCTGTCCACGCGCTGGAAGCCGCGCGGCAGCAGGTGGCCGCGCTGGGCGCGGGCGCCAGCGTAGGCCTGCAGGTCGCGCCAGCTCAGGGTGAGCTTGCGCTGGCCGCAGTACAGGGTGAGCTCGCCGCCCTCGCGCACGCTGGCGACGGCGGTGACCTTCTCCTCGCCCGATTTGAGCTTGGCCGGTGGGATCTGGATCAGCTTGTTGCCCTTGCCCTTGTCCAGCTCGGGCAGCTCGGCGATCGGGAAGGCGAGCAGGTGGCCGGCCGAGGTGATGGCGACGACGAGGTCGGTCTTCGGATCGTTGACCGGTACCGGTGCCAGCACCTCGGCGTCCTTGTCGGCGTTGAGCAGCGCCTTGCCGGCCTTCTGGCGGCCGACGAAGTTCTCGAAGCGGGTGACGAAGCCGTAGCCATAGGATGTCGCCAGCAGGAAGCGCTGATCGTTCTCGCCGGTGGCGGCGCCGACGAAGCGGCTGCCGGCCGGCGGGGTGAAGCGACCGGTCAGCGGCTCGCCGTTGCCGCGTGCCGAGGGCAGGGTGTGCGCGGCGGTCGAATAGGCGCGGCCGGTGGAGTCGAGAAAGGCGGCTTGCCAGGTGGTGCGCCCGCGCACGGCGTGCAGCAGACGGTCGCCCTCGCGGTAACTGAGGGCGGCGGCATCGACGTCATGCCCCTTGGCGGCGCGCACCCAGCCCTTTTCGGACAGCACGACGGTGAGCGGCTCGCTGGCGACCAGCTCGGTTTCGGAGAGCGCCTGCGCGGCGCGACGCTCGACCAGCGGCGAGCGTCGCGGATCGCCAAACCGCTTGGCGTCGGCCAGCAGCTCGTCCTTGATCAGTTTCTTCAGCTTGGCCTTGGAGTCGAGGGTGGCGATGAGCTTGTCGCGCTCCTTGGACAGCTCGTCCTGCTCGCCGCGGATCTTCATTTCCTCCAGCCGGGCGAGCTGCTTGAGCTTGGTTTCGAGGATGTACTCGGCCTGGTCCTCGCTCAGGCCGAAGCGCTGCATCAGCACCGGCTTGGGCTCGTCCTCGCTGCGGATGATGCGGATCACCTCGTCGAGGTTGAGGAAGGCGATGAGCAGACCTTCGAGCAGGTGCAGGCGGCGCTCGACCTTCTCCAGCCGGTGCCTGAGGCGGCGGGTGACGGTGTCGCTGCGGAATTGCAGCCATTCGCGCAGGAAGTCGCGCAGGTTCTTCACTTGCGGGCGGCCGTCCAGGCCGATGATGTTGAAGTTGACCCGGAAGCTCTTCTCCAGGTCGGTGGTGGCGAACAGATGGCTCATCAGCCCGTCGTAGTCGACCCGGCTGGAGCGCGGCACCAGCACCAGCCGCACCGGGTTGGCGTGGTCGGACTCGTCGCGCAGGTCCTCCAGCCACGGCAGTTTCTTGGCGCGCATTTGCTGGGCGATCTGTTCGAGGACCTTGCTGGGCGACACCTGGTAGGGCAGCGCGGTGACCACGAGATTGTTGCCCTCGCGCACCCAGGTGGCGCGGGCGCGCACGCTGCCGTTGCCGGTCTCGTACAGGGCGATCAGGTCGGCGCGCGGGGTGATGATCTCGGCCTCGGTCGGGAAGTCCGGGCCGCGCACGTGCTCGCACAGCTCGCGCACGCTGGCGTCGGGCTGGTCGAGCAGGCGCACGCAGGCGCTGACGATCTCGTTGAGGTTGTGCGGCGGGATGTCGGTGGCCATGCCCACCGCGATGCCGGTGGTGCCGTTGAGCAGCAGGTGTGGCAGCCGCGCCGGCAGCCAGCTCGGCTCCTGCAGCGTGCCGTCGAAGTTGGGCGTCCAGTCGACCGTGCCCTGGCCCAGCTCGCCCAGCAGTACTTCGGCGATCGGGGTCAGTCTGGCTTCGGTGTAGCGCATCGCCGCGAACGACTTGGGGTCGTCGCTGGAGCCGAAGTTGCCCTGGCCCTCGATCAGCGGATAACGGTAGGAGAATGGCTGCGCCATCAGCACCAGCGCCTCGTAGCAGGCGCTGTCGCCGTGCGGATGGTATTTGCCGATCACGTCGCCGACGGTGCGGGCGGACTTCTTCGGCTTGGCCGAGGCATTCAGGCCCAGCTCGCTCATCGAATAGATGATGCGGCGCTGCACTGGCTTGAGGCCGTCGCCGAGAAAGGGCAGGGCGCGGTCGAGTACCACGTACATCGAGTAGTCGAGGTAGGCGCGCTCGGCGTACTCGCGCAGCGGGATCTGCTCGAAGCCGTGGAAGGCGGGTCTGGCCAGGTCGGTCATGGACGAAGCGGGGTACGGCGGGGGAAAAGGGGGATTCTACCCCTTCCGCCGCGCCGCTCCGCGCGGCCGGGCCGCGTGTGGCCGGTGCCAGCGGGCGGCCGCGTTGGCTCGGGTGGGAACGAGCCGGCCTGCACATCGGCGTTGCGTCCACCGCGCTGCGATGACCGGCAGCCGCCGCCGTTGCCGTCCTTGCAGCCTCGTAACGACGAGAAGAGGAAGAGACGATGAAACGCATCCTTGGCCTCGGCTTCGTCCTGCTGCTGGCGGCCACCGCCGCACCGTCGATGGCGGCATCGGGCGACGCGGTGAGCGTGGACCCGGTGACCCATCAGGTGGTGCTGGAGAACGGGCACGTGCGCGTGCTGCAGGTGATGGCGGCGCCTGGCGCGTCGGCGGCGATGCACTCGCATCCGCCGATGGTGGCGGTCAGCCTGGGCACGGCGCGGCTGCGCATGAAGGCGCCCGATGGCGCGAGCTCCATCCTCGACCTGCATCCCGGACAGGTGCTCTGGCTGGATCCGCTGGAGCATGCCTGGGAGCTGCTCGCTGGCGACATGCACGTGATTGCGGTCGAGCTCAAGGGTGCGCCCACGGCAGACGCGCCGTTGCCGCCGCACGAGCCGGTGGCGGTCGATCCGGTCAACCACCACGTGTTGTTCGACAACGACCACGTGCGCGTCTTCGACGTGCTGGCGACGCCGGGCGGCAGCAGCCCGATGCATCGGCATCCGCCGTTCCTGCTGGTGTCGCTGGACGCGGCGCGGCTGCGGATGACCCTGCCCGACGGCAGCCGGCCGGTGTTCGACCTGCATCCGGGGCAGGTGCTGTGGCTGGAGGACGCCGAGCACGCCTGGGCGCTGCTCGCCGGCCGCGCGCACGTGGTGGCGGTGGAAGTGAAGTCGGCCCGCGCGCAGGCGCCTTGAGCCGGGCGCCGCCGCGACGCCCGTGCGGCGCCGCGGCGGCACGGGAGCGGCTCAGCGCTCCGCACCCTCGGGGGCCACCAGGTCGCGGGAGGCGTGCCAGGTGGCGTGGCCGAGCAGCGGGTAGATCACCAGCATGCCGACCAGCAAGGTGGCGAAGCCGAGCGCGATCAGCCCGACCAGCAGTGCGCCCCAGACCAGCACTGCGGGCAGGTTGGCGATGGTCGCGCGCACGCTGGTGCGCATGGCGGCGTCGGCGGTGGCGTGGCGGTCGAGGATCAGCGGCACCGACACCAGCGCCAGCGCCAGCACCAGGCTGGCGAGTGCGCCGCCGACGGCGAAGTAGGCGACGACCTGGCCGAGCGTGAGCTTGGCCAGCGCATTGTCCCACAGCGTCATGCCGATCTCGGGGGCGACGTTGCCGAGCGCCAGGCGCAGGATGAAGCCGGACAGGATGTACCAGATCAGGCCAATGCCGATCAGCGCGCCGGCGAAATCGAGCATGGCGCTGCGGTTGCGGGTGAGCCCTTCGAGCGAGGCGTCGAAGCTCGCCGGCTCGCCGCGGTCGCGGCGACGGGACAGTTCGCACAGGCCGGTGGCCAGGATCGGGCCGATCAGCAGGAAGCCGGACACTGCTGCGGCGATGAAATAGGGGTGGCTGGTGAGGGCGAAGATCAGCCAGCCCATGCCGGTGACCAGCAGGCCGTAGATCAGGCTCGGTCCGCGGTGCTGCTTGAAGTCCTCCCACCCGCGTGCGACCCAGTCCAGCGGCCGCAAGGCCGGGACGGTGCGCACTTCGAACGGCTGACGGGTCGCCTCTTGCGTGCTGCTGATGCTGATCATCGTCGTCTCCCGGTGGCGCTGCGTGGTCTCCG
>JBEQAM010000219.1:0-4401 GCA_041640375.1 Rehaibacterium sp.
GTCCTCGCCGCACGGCGGCCTGCGACTGGTGGTGCGGCTGCCGGCCGGAGCCGGCGCATGAGCCTGCGCGTCGCGCTCGCCGACGACCAGGTGCTCGTCCGCGAGGGCCTCAAGGCGGTGCTGCGCGAGCTGACGATCGAAGTCGCGGTCGAGGCCGGCGATGGCGAGGCGCTGTTCGCCGCCCTGGCCGACACGCCGGTCGACGTCGTGGTCTCCGACGTGCGCATGCCTGGCCTCGACGGCATCGCGCTGGTGCGGCGGCTGCGCGCGGCCGGCTCGCCGCTGCCGGTGGTGCTGCTGACCACCTTCGACGACAGCGCGTTGCTGCTGGCCGCGGTCGAGGCTGGCGCACAGGGCTTCCTGCTCAAGGACGCCGCACCCGAGGACCTGCGCGAGGCGATCGTGCGCGCCGCGCGCGGCGAGGGCTGGCTGGCGCCGGTCAGCACCGATCCGGTACGCGCGCGCTACGCCTACCACGACACCTCGCCGCCGCAGGAGACCTTCTCCGAGCGCGAGGTCGCGATCCTGCGCCTGCTCGCCGGCGGCTATTCGAACAAGGAGATCGCACGCACGCTGTTTCTCGCCGAAGGTACGGTCAAGAACTACGTCAGCGAGATCCTTGCCAAGCTCGACACCCGCGACCGCACGCGCGCGGTGCTCAAGGCGATCACCCTGCGCATCATCTGACGGCCGTTGCGGCCGGCAGCCACAAGCGGCTAGCGTGCGGGCTTTCCCCGCCGGAGAGTCCGCATGCGCCGCACCGTCGCCGCCCTGTCCCTGTCCTTGGCCTGCCTGCTGACCGCCTGCGGCGGCGACGCCCCGCGCGGGCTGGCACCGGTGGCGCCGGACAGCGCCGACCGCATCGCCGCGCATGTGCACTTCCTCGCCGACGACCTGCTCGAAGGCCGCGCCGCCGGCACGCGCGGCTTCGACCTCGCCGCGCACTACGTCGCCACCCGCTTCCGCGCGCTCGGGCTGGAACCGGCCGGCGAGGACGGCGGCTGGTACCAGACCGTGCCGATGCTGATCGGCAACCGCCTGCCCGACGGCGCGCGGTTGGCGATCGAACGCGACGGCCGCCGCCACGAATTCGCGTTCCAGGAGGACTTCCTGCCCGGCGTCGATTTCGATCGCGCCGAGGCCGGCGTGACCGCGCCGCTGGTGTTCGTCGGCCAGGCGGTGCACGCGCCGGAGTTCGGCCACGACGATTTCGCCGGCGTCGATCTCACCGGCAAGATCGCGGTCTACCTGCACGGCGCGCCGGCGCGGTTTCCGAATACGGCGCGAGCCTTCCACTCCTCGGCCCGCGAGAAGGCCCGCGCGGTCGCCGAACGCGGCGCGGTCGGCGCGATCCTGCTCGGCGATCCCGAGCGCGAGGCCAGGTCGCCCTGGGCGCGCAACGCGCGCAACTGGATCATGCCGGCGATGCGCCTGCGCGATGCCGATGGCCGTGCGGTGGACACCTTCCCGCAGCTGCAGGTCACCGCGGCGCTCAGCGCGGCGGCGGCCGAGGCGCTGTTCGCCGGCGCGCCGCAATCGGCCGAGGACGTGTTCCGTCGCCTGCAGGCCGGCGAGCTGGTCGCCTTCGACCTGCCCGGCACCGCCACGCTGGCCAGCCGCAGCCATGTGCAGCCGGTCGAGAGCCGCAACGTGGTCGCGCGGCTGCCCGGCGGCGATCCGGCGCTGGCCGACGAGCACGTGGTGCTCAGTGCGCACCTGGACCACGTCGGCCTCGGCGCGCCGGTCGACGGCGACCGCATCTACAACGGCGCGCTCGACAACGCCCTGGGCGCTGCGATCCTGCTGGAGGCCGCCGAACTGCTGGCGCGCGAGGGCGCACGGCCGAAGCGCTCGCTGCTGTTCGTCGCCCTCACCGCCGAGGAGAAGGGCCTGCTCGGCGCCGAACACTTCGCCCGCCATCCGACCGTGGCCGGTCCGCTGGTCGCCAACGTCAACATGGACATGCCGGTGATCCTGTTCCCGCAGGACGACGCGATTCCCATCGGTATCGAGCACAGCAGCCTGCGCGCGCACGTCGAGGCTGCCGCGGCGGAACTGGGCATGACGCTCTCGGCCGACCCGATGCCGGAAGAGGTGGTGTTCATCCGCAGCGACCAGTACGCCTTCATCCGCCAGGGCATCCCGGCGGTGTACATGGACGGCGGCATCCGCTCGACCGATCCGGCCATCGACGGCGCGGCGGTGGTGGCCGAATTCATGCGCCGACACTACCACCAGCCCAGCGACGACCTGTCGCTGCCGATCCACTGGCCGAGCGCGGCACGGCTGGCGCGGCTCAACGCGCTGATCGGCCGGCGCATCGCCGACGATCCGCAGCGGCCGCGCTGGAACGAAGGGGACTTCTTCGGCGAGCGCTTCGCGCGCTGAGAGCGTGCGCATTGTTCACCAGCGCCGAGCGGCGACACGGACCGTCCCGCCGGCGCCTACACCACGGCAAGTGGCGTGGACCTACAATCTGCGCCCATGCGCTTTCATGCCCGTCACGCCAACTTGCTGTTCGCCGGCCTGATGTCGCTGCTGATGGCCTTCCTGATGGCCGGCATCCTCACCGCGATCAACCTCGGCCTTGGCCCCGGCTACCTGCGTGCCTGGGCGCGCGCCTTCGCGATCGCCTGGCCGATCGCCTTCGTGCTGGTGCTGATCCTGGCGCCGCGGGTACGGCAAATGGTCGCCGCGCTCACGCGGCCCTGACACGCCCACGCTTCCACGCCCATGCTTCGCAGCGGGCGCTCGCGGCCCTCACCCGGCCAGATGCGCCAGCGGCAGGCCGCGCCGGGGTTTGACCGTGCGCAGCACGAAGCTGGTGTTGACGTCGGCCACGCCGGCGTTGAGCAGGCGGTCGAGCAGGAAGCGCGAGAAGTGGTCGAGATCCTGCACCGCCACGTGCAGCAGGTAATCCATGTCGCCGGTCAGGGCGTGGCAGGCCACCACCTCGTCCCAATCCTGCACGCGGGCGACGAAGGCCTGCACGCTGTCGGCTTCGTGGTTGCGCAGCTGCACCCGCACGAAAGCCTCCAGCCCCAGGCCGACGCGCTTGGGCTCCACCCGCGCGCCGTAACCGGCGATCACCCCGTCCGCTTCCAGCCGCTGCACCCGGCGCAGGCAGGCCGAGGGCGACAGGCCGATGCGTTCGGCCAGCTCGGCATTGCTGATTCGCCCCTCCTGCTGCAACGCGGCGAGGATCGACAGATCGATCCGGTCGAGATCGGCGGCGCTCATTCCGGCCTCCATCCTCCGATGTGACGCAATGATATTGCGTATTGGTCGTCCTGTTCAGCAACAATGCAAGCCTGTTGCGCGACAAGGGCGGTACAATCGTCTGCAGCGATTCCGGCAGGGAGGGTGCCGTCATGGGCGAGCCCAGGCGCGTCGAACACCAGCTCACCGACAAGGGCTATGTCCCGGTCTACACCACCGCCGTGGTGGAGCAGCCCTGGGACAGCTACACCGCGACCGACCACGCGGTCTGGGCGGCGCTGTATCGCCGCCAGCGCGAGATCCTGCCCGGCCGGGCCTGCCGCGAGTTCCTGGAAGCGCAGGACGCGATGGGCATGTCGCCCGAGGCGATCCCGAAGTTCTCCGAGCTGAACCGGATCCTGCGCGCCGCCACCGGCTGGGAGCTGGTCGGGGTCGAGGGCCTGCTGCCGGAGCTGACCTTCTTCGAGCACCTGGCCAACCGCCGCTTCCCGGTGACCTGGTGGATCCGCAAGCCCGAGCAGCTCGACTACATCTCCGAACCGGACCTGTTCCACGACCTGTTCGGCCACGTGCCGCTGCTGATGAACCCGGTGTTCGCCGACTACATGGCCGCCTACGGCCGCGGCGGCGTGAAGGCGCACGCGATCGGCCAGGATGCGCTCACCAACCTGACCCGGCTGTACTGGTACACGGTCGAGTTCGGCCTGATCCGGACCGACGAAGGGCTGCGCATCTACGGCAGCGGCATCGTCAGCTCCAGGGGCGAGTCGATCCACTGCCTGGAATCGGATGCGCCCAACCGCATCGGCTTCGACCTGGAGCGGGTGATGCGCACCCGTTACCGCATCGACACCTACCAGAAGACCTACTTCGTCATCGACAGCTTCGAGCAGCTGTTCGAGGCGACCCGGCCGGACTTCACGCCGATCTACCAGCGCCTGGCCGCCCTGCCCTCGATCCCGGCCGGCGACGTGCTCGCTGGCGACCGCGTCTACCACCGCGGCAGCGGTGAAGGCTGGCTCGCCGACGGCGACGTCTGAAGCGCCTCGCAGGAACGACGTAGTCGCCTGCCGCAGGCTAGAGGCGTAAGCCGCGACCGACTTGCGATCGCGTCGCCGGCGTCCGGTCGCGGCTCACGCCAGCAGCAGCACCAGCGCCGCGGCCGCGGTCATCGCGGCCAGT
>JBEQAM010000220.1:0-4366 GCA_041640375.1 Rehaibacterium sp.
TGCTGACGGTGCTGACGGTGGCGGTGAGCGTGATGCTGTTCCTTGGCGTGGAGCGGTTGCGTCAGGACGCCCGCGACTCGTTCCTGCGCACGGTCGCCGGCACCGACCTGATCGTCGGCGCGCGCTCGCACCCGGTGCAGCTGCTGCTGTATTCGGTGTTCCGCCTGGGCGATGCCACCAACAACCTGGCCTGGGCCAGCTACGAGGACATTGCCAGCCAGCCCGGCGTGGCCTGGACGGTGCCGATCGCACTCGGCGACTCGCACCGCGGCTACCGGGTGGTCGGCACCACGCCGGGCTATTTCGAACACGTGAAGTACGCCGGTGAGCGCGGCATCGAGTTCGCGCAGGGGCGGCCGTTCGTCGACTTGTTCGACGCCGTGCTCGGCGCCGAGGTGGCGCGCCGGCTGGGTTATGGCCTGGGCGAGCGGATCGTGCTCGCCCATGGCACCGCCGCGGTGAATCCGCAACAGCACGACGACCGTCCGTTCACCGTGGTCGGCGTGCTCGCGCCGACCGGCACGCCGATCGACCAGGGCGTGTATGTGAGCCTGGAGGCGATCGAGGCGATCCACCTCAACTGGCGCGCCGGCACCCGCATCGGTCGCGGTCCCGACCCGTCGCAGCTCGATCCGGAGCGGCTGCGGCCGCGCAGCATCACCGCCTTCTACCTCGGCCTGTCCGACCGCATGGCGGTGTTCGCGTTGCAGCGCTACATCAACGAGTACCGCGCCGAGCCGCTGACCGCGGTGCTGCCGGGCGTGGCGCTGCAGCAGCTCTGGCGCCTGCTCGGCACCGCCGAGCGCGCCTTGCAGGTCACCGCCGCCTGCGTGGTGCTGGCCGGCCTGCTCGGCCTGCTGACCGTACTGCTGGCCACGCTCAGCGAGCGCCGCCGCGAGATGGCGATCCTGCGCTCGGTCGGCGCCGGCCCGCGCCACGTATTGGCGTTGCTGCTGATCGAAGCCCTGCTGTTGGCCGCCGCCGGCGCCCTGCTCGGCCTGCTGCTGCTACAGGCGCTGGTGCTGGCGCTGGCGCCGTGGCTGCAGGCGCAGTACGGCATTGCGGTCGCCCCCGGCTGGCCATCGGCGGCGGAGTGGAAACTGCTCGGCCTGGTCATCGCCGCGGCCGGTGCGGTCGGCCTGCTACCGGCGCTGATGGCCTACCGCCGCTCGGTCGCCGACGGCATGAGTATCCGGACATGAAGTCCGGGTCGGGGCAACAGCGGCAAGGCAGCGTCATCCTGGCGAAAGCCCGGATCCTGGGGGTTGCTGCCCTCTGACCGAGTGGCGCGAGAAATAATGCGACAGAAAAACGGGTCCCGGTTTTCGCCGCGATGACGGACAATGTGACGCTCATGCAACCCCCAGCCCCCCGGCCCTGCCCATGAAGCGCATTCTTCTGTTCCTCTCCCTGTGGCTGCTCGCCGTCGCGGCGCCGGCCAAGGACTACCGCGAGATCGACTGGCTGGAGCTGATGCCGCCCGAGGAGATCGCCCTGCTGGAGAAGCTGCAGGCCAGCATCGACCACGAAGGCACCGGCCCGGCCGTGCAGTTCGACAGCGCCAAGACCGTCGACAAGATGGACGGGGTCGAGGGCAAGCTGGTCGGCTACATCGTGCCGATCAGCGTCAGCCCGCAGAACGAGATCCTGGAGTTCTTCCTGGTGCCCTATTTCGGCGCCTGCATCCACGTGCCGCCGCCGCCGCCGAACCAGATCATCCACGTCAAGCCGGACAAGCCGTTGCCGATGGTCGACATCTGGGATCCGTACTGGGTGGAGGGCACGGTGCGCATCCGCCAGGTCGAGAACGCGATGGCGAAGTCGTCCTACGCCATCGACCCGGTGCGGGTGGTGCCGTACCAGTAGGCGACGGGGTAGGCGACGGGCAACCGCCCGGGCGGCCCCCGGGCTTGCCCCTCGGCGGCGCGGCGCCCGCCACGTATCATTTGCGTTTCCGCCGCGCCCGCCCGCTTCCGGCATGTCCATCCCGCATCCTGCGTCGCTGCCTTCGCAGCCCGCCGTCCTCGGCGCGGCGCGTCTGCGCGTGGATTACGTCCGGGCGGCGCTGGACGGCCTGCTCGCCGGGGACGACGTGTTGGCCGTGTTCGGTTTCGGCGAGGCCGCGCCCGCGCGCCATGACGATCCGCGCTATCTGCGGATCAACCTGCAACCCGACGGTGCGGCGCCGTTCGAGGTCTGGCGCGTCGACGCTGCGGTGCGCGCCGACCGCCGCGACGGCATCGCCACCGCTGCGGGCGGCGGGCTGGCTTTCGGCGCCATCGAGATCGACGAGGCGCGGGTCGGCGGCATCGCCGCCGCCGCCGAGCACGTCTACGACAGGCTGTGTGACTGGCTCGCCGGTAGCGGCTTCGGCCACGTGCTCAAGGCGTGGAACTACCTCGACGCGATCACCGAGGGCGAAGGCGACGACGAGCGCTACCGGCAGTTCTGTGTCGGCCGCGAGCGCGGCCTGCGTGGCCGCTGGCCGCGCTACCCGGCGGCGACCGCGATCGGCTGTCACGATGGCCGCCGCGTGCTGCAGGTGTACTGGTTGGCCGCGCGCGAGCCCGGCATGCCGCTGGAGAACCCGCGCCAGGTCAGTGCCTTCCGCTACCCGCGCCAGTACGGCCCGCAGCCGCCCGGCTTCACCCGCGCGCTGCTGCCGGCCTCACCGACGCTGCCGCTGCTGATCTCCGGCACCGCGGCCGTGGTCGGCCATGCCTCGATGCATGCGGGCGACCTCGCCGCGCAGTTCGACGAGGTCGGCCGCAACCTCGACAGCCTGCTGCAGGTGGCGCGCGCCGAGCGGCCCGACCTGCCGGCCGCGTTCGGCGCCACCAGCCCGCTGCGTGTCTACGTGCGCCGGCAGCAGGACCTGCCGGCGGTGCGCGCGCTGCTGGCGCGCCATCTGCCCGACAGCGCGCCGCGCCTGCTGCTGGTCGGCGAGGTCTGCCGCCGCGAGCTGCTGGTCGAGATCGACGGCTTCCATCGCTGAGCGGGATGACCCGCATCAAGCCGGCGTCAGGAGCCGGCGCTATCATCGGAGTCCACCAGGGAGGATTGCATGGGTTACCCCCACACCCGACTGCGTCGCATGCGCCGCGACGAGTTTTCGCGCCGGCTGATGCGCGAGACCGTGCTCACCGTCGACGACCTGATCCTGCCGGTGTTCGTGCACGACCGGCCAGGGCGCGAGGCGGTGGCCTCGATGCCGGGCGTCGAGCGCGTCTGCATCGACGAGCTGCTCAGGCTCGCCGAGCAGGCGCTGGCGCTGCGCATTCCCGCCCTCGCCCTGTTTCCGGTCACGCCGGCCGAGGCCAAGAGCGCCGACGCGCGCGAGGCCTGGAACCCGGACGGCCTGGCCCAGCGCGCGGTGCGCGCGCTCAAGGCGCGTTTCCCGGAACTGGGCGTGATCACCGACGTCGCCCTCGACCCGTTCACCACCCACGGCCAGGACGGCCTGATGGACGAGCACGGCTACATCACCAACGACCTCACCGTCGAGGCGCTGATGAAGCAGGCGCTCTCGCATGCCGAGGCCGGCGCCGACGTGGTCGCCCCCTCGGACATGATGGACGGCCGCATCGGCATGATCCGCAACGCGCTGGAAGAGCAGGGCTTCGTCAACACCCGCATCCTCGCCTACTCGGCCAAGTACGCCTCGTCGTTCTACGGCCCGTTCCGCGACGCGGTCGGCTCGGCCGGCAACCTCGGCAAGGGCGACAAGCACACCTACCAGATGGACCCGGCCAACCGCGACGAGGCCCTGCACGAGGTCGCGCTCGACCTGGAGGAAGGCGCCGACATGGTGATGGTCAAGCCCGGCCTGCCCTACCTCGACATCGTGCGGCGGGTGAAGGACGAATTCGGCGTGCCCACCTTCGTCTACCAGGTGAGCGGCGAATACGCCATGCTCAAGGCGGCGGCCGGCCACGGCTGGCTCGACGAACGCGCCTGCGCGCTGGAGGCGCTGGGGTCGATCAAGCGCGCCGGCGCCGACGCCATCCTGACCTATTTCGCGCTCGACGCGGCGCGCTGGCTGAAGGAGTGAACACCATGGACACCAGGCGCTATGCGGTTTTCGGCCATCCGGTGAAACATTCGCTGTCGCCGTTCATCCACGGCGAGTTCGCCCGTCAGTTCGGCATGCCGCTGAACTATGAGGCGATCGACGCGACGCCGGAAGGTTTCGCCGCCGCGCTCGACACCTTCGCCGCCAGCGGCGGGGTCGGCGCCAACGTGACCCTGCCGCACAAGCAGGCCGCCTACGGCCTGTGCGCCAGGCTGAGCGCGCGCGCCCGGCGCGCCGGCGCGGTCAACACGCTCACCCGCATTCCGGAAGGCTGGGAGGGCGACAACACCGACG
>JBEQAM010000221.1:0-4354 GCA_041640375.1 Rehaibacterium sp.
GTCGACGCTCGGAGGCGTTGACCTCGGCGCCGTCGAACAGGGCGCGGAGCGCCGCCGGCACGCCGGCGTCGCGGGCCAGATCGAACAGGGCCTGCCAGGCAGCCGCGTCGAGCCGGTGCCGGGCGAAGTTGGCATACAGCGGGCCGACCCGCAGCGCCCGGCCGGCAGCACCGGACGGATCCTCGGCGACCAGCTCCGGGATCCTGCGATCGATCAACCGCGCCGCGTGGGCGCCGAGTACATCCATCCGGGGCGTGCTGCGCATCCCTGCCTCCCCCCGGGCCGACCGGCTACGCGGCCTGCGCGGGAATGCTGTCGTTGGTGTGGGTGAGCCGGTTCTGCCGATCGACATAGACCAGCTTCGGCTTGAACTCGGCCATCTGCGCCTCGTCGAGCGCGCCGTAGGCGCAGATGATCACCAGATCGCCCGGGCTGGCCTTGTGGGCGGCCGCGCCGTTGACCGAGATGATGCCGCTGCCCTCTTCCGCCCGGATGGCGTAGGTGACGAAGCGCTCGCCGTTGTTGATGTTGTAGATGTGCACCTGCTCGTACTCGCGGATGCCGGAGAGGTCGAGCAGGCGGCCGTCGATGGCGCAGGAGCCCTCGTAATGCAGCTCGGCGTGGGTCACGCTGGCGCGATGGATCTTGGCCTTGAGCACCGTCAGTTGCATGGGAATACGGCTCCGGGGAGAGACCGATAGTGTAGGGAAGCGGGTTTGCGCGGTGCAACAAAGGCCGGGACCGGGGGTCGGGGAAGGAGCGTCAAACCCTCGTCATCCAAGCGCAGCGGAGAAGGACAACCGCCGCCTTCCGGCGAGCGGTGGCCTCAACGCGCTTGCCGGGTCCCGTCCTCCACGTCCACGTTGTCGATCAACCGGGTCCGCCCCAGACGGGCCGCCACCAGCGCGACCAGGCCGGGCTCGTCGCCACGGACCGGCGTGCTGAGATCGGCGCGGCGTACCACGGCGTAATCGACCTGGAAACCGGCGGCACGCAACTTGTTGGCAGCCTTGGCCTCCACCTCGTCGAGCGGTCGGCCGCTGCGGAGCTTGTCGCGCATCAGCTGCAGCACGGCGTGGATCTGCGCCGCGGTGGCGCGCTCCTCGGCCGAGAGGTACTGGTTGCGTGAGCTCATCGCCAGGCCGTCGGCCTCGCGCCGGGTCGGGCCTTCGACGATCTCGACGGGAAAGGCCAGGTCGCGCACCAGGTAACGGATCACCTGCAGCTGCTGATAGTCCTTGCGGCCGAAGACCGCCACGTCCGGCTGCACCAGGTTGAACAGCCGCGCGACCACGGTGGCCACGCCGTCGAAATGGCCGGGACGGTGCGCGCCTTCGAGCACGTCGGTGATGCCCGGCACGCGGATCGTCACCGCACCGGCCGGGCCAAAGGGATACATCGTCTCCACCGCAGGCAGGAACAGCGCATCGCAGCCGTGCGCGGCCAAGCCTTCGGCATCGGCTTCGGGGGTGCGCGGATAGCGCGAGAAATCCTCGTCCGGCCCGAACTGGGTCGGGTTCACGAAGATGCTCGCCACCACCTTGTCGGCATGGCGGCGCGCCAGCGCGAGCAGCGAATAATGCCCGGCGTGCAGATTGCCCATGGTCGGCACGAAGCCGACGCGCAGGCCGGCGCGCTTCCACTCGGCGACCTGTGCGCGCAGCGCATCGATCTCGGTAAACGTCTGCATGGGACGATCAGTAACCGTGTTCTGGGCCGGGGAAGCGACCTGCGCGCACCGCGGCGGCATAAGCCTCGACCGCGCCGCGTACCGAACCGCCTTCGGCCAGAAAGTCCTTGACGAAACGCGGCCGGCGGCCGCCGCTCACGCCGAGCAGGTCGTGCAGCACCAGGATCTGGCCGTCGCAGTCGGGACCGGCGCCGATGCCGATGGTGGGAATGGCGAGGTCGCGGGTGATGTCGGCGGCGAGCGCGGACGGCACGCATTCGAGCACCAGCACCGCCGCGCCGGCCTCGGCCACGGCGCGGGCGTCGGCGCGCAGGCGTTCGGCGGCGGCGGCCTCGCGGCCCTGCACCTTGTAGCCGCCCAGGCGCAACACCGATTGCGGGGTCAGGCCCAGGTGCGCGCAGACCGGGATCTCGCGCTCGCTGAGGAAACGGATCACGTCGAGCTTGGGCCCGGCGCCTTCGAGCTTGACCATCGTCGCGCCGGCCTGCAGCAACGCCACCGAGGCGTCGAGCGCGCGCTCCGGCGTCGCATCGCTCTGGAACGGCAGGTCGGCGGCGAGCAGCGCGGTGTTCAGGCCGCGCGCCACGCAGGCGGTGTGGTAGGCGATATCGGCGACCGTCACCGGCAGCGTACTGACGTGGCCCTGCACCACCATCCCGAGCGAGTCGCCGACCAGCACGAAATCGACGCCGGCGGCATCGAGCACGGCCGCGAAGCCGGCATCGTAGGCGGTGAGCGCGACGATCTTGCGGCCCTCTTCCTTCATCCGCCGCAACTGCGGCACGGTGAGCGGGGTGCGGCGCGGGGATTCGCTGTCTCCGGCGTACATGAGGGCAGGCTCGCGGACTCGCGGAAAGGAGCGTTACGGTAGCGCCTGGATGCCGGTGGCATCCACCCCGGCGAGCAGATCGGCCACCCGGCCGCGCCCGGGCACGACGACGTCGGCAGCGATCCCGGCCAGCGGCACCAGCACGAAGGCGCGTTCGTGCAGGTGCGGATGCGGCACGTGCAGGCCGGGAAGATCGACGAACCGGTCGCCATAGAGCAGCAGGTCGAGATCGAGCGCGCGCGGCCCCCAACGCCGCGCATCCGGCGCCGTGCGATCGCGGCCGGCGGCGCGCTCAATGTCGAGCAGCGCGGCCAGCAGCGCCGCGGGCGCGAGCACGGTGTCGATGCCGGCCGCGGCGTTCACGAACGGGGGTTGGTCAGTCACGCCCCAGGCGGGGGTGCGATAGAAACGCGAGGCCGCGACCAGATCGGTCCCCGGCAGCGCGGACAGCGCGTCCAGCGCGCGGCGCAGGGTGGCCGGCACATCACCGAGATTGCCGCCCAATCCGATCCAGGCACGAACCGGCGTCGTGCTCATTCGCCGTCGTCCGGCGCCGCGGCGGCGGATTTGCGGCGACGGCGGCGGCGCTTCTTCCTCGGTGCGGACGCCTCGCCGGCACTTGCTTCCGCCACTGCGGTGCCGGTCGCAGCCGACGACTTCGGGCCGCGCCGCGGTGGTCCCAGCCGGTCGGCGAGCTGCTCGGGCGGCAGCCCCTGCGCCTCGCGCCAGAAGGCGACCTCATCGGCCAGTTCGGGCGACTCGATGCGACGCAGTTCGAGGAAATCGTAGGCGGCGCGGAAGCGCGGATGGGCGAGCAGGCGGAACACCCGCTTGCGCTGACGGATCGGGAAGCGCGCCTGCAGCAGCCAGATTTCTTCCATCGGCGTGGAGAAGCGCCGCGGCAGGGCGATGCGTTGCGCCTGGTGCAGGGTGACGCGGTCGGCAGCGCGCTGCTGTGCCGGCAACAGCTCCATGCCCTGCGCGCGCAGCGTCTCCAATTCGCGCCGGTAGGCCGGCCACAGCAGCGCCGCGAACAGGAAGGCCGGCGTCACCGGCTTGTCCTCGGCGATGCGGCGGTCGGTGTTGCGCATCGCCTGCAGCAGCATCTCGCGCGCGCGGCCGCTGTCGTCGGCAGCCAAGGCCGTGGCCGTCTCGGGGAACAGCACCGGCAGCAGACCGTGCCGCTCCAGCCCGAGGAAGCTCTGCTCGGCATGGCCGGCCAGGAACAGCTTGAGGCATTCGTCGAACAGTCGCGCCGGCGGCGCGTCGACCACCAACGGCGCCAGCCGCGGGATCGGCTCGGCCGATGCGGCATCGATCTCGAAGCCGAGCTTGGCCGCCAGTCGCACCGCGCGCAGCATGCGCACCGGATCCTCGCGGTAGCGCGCCTCGGGATCGCCGATCAGTCGCAGCCGGCGCCGGGCCACGTCCTCGAAGCCGCCGACGTAGTCGCGCACCGAAAAATCCTCGATCGCGTAGTACAGTGCGTTGGCGGTGAAGTCGCGACGGACCGCGTCCTCCTCGATGGTGCCATAGACGTTGTCGCGGACGAGACGGCCGTTCTCCAGCTCGCGGTCGCCGCTGCCGTCGTCACTGTTGGCGCGGAAAGTCGCGACCTCGACGATCTCGCGGCCGAAGATCACGTGCGCCAGGCGGAAACGGCGGCCGATCAGCCGGCAGTTGCGAAACAGGTGCTTGACCTGCTCGGGCGTGGCGTCGGTGGCGACGTCGAAGTCCTTGGGCTGGATGCCGATCAGCAGATCGCGGACGGCGCCGCCGACCAGATAGGCGCCGAAGCCGGCGTCCTTGAGGCGGTAGAGCACGCGCAGGGCGTT
>JBEQAM010000222.1:0-4337 GCA_041640375.1 Rehaibacterium sp.
TGACCCTGGAATCCGGTTAAACGCGAGCCGTGCGCCCATACGGCCGCGTCGCCCGCAGGCCGAGCGCGGCCGCTACAATCGATCCCCTTGCGCCGTCCGATGCGCCCACTCTCCAGCCCCCTTCGCCGCCATGCCCGAAAAAGACCTCAAGCAAGCCGCGCTCGACTACCACCGCCAGCACCCGCCCGGAAAGATCAAGGTCACCCCGACCAAGGCGCTGGTGACCCAGCGCGATCTGGCGCTGGCCTATTCGCCGGGCGTGGCGGCGGCCTGCGAGGCGATCGTCGACGATCCGAACGAGGCCAGCACGGTCACCGCACGCGGCAACCTGGTGGCGGTGATCTCCAACGGCACCGCGGTGCTGGGCCTGGGCAACATCGGCCCGCTGGCGTCCAAGCCGGTAATGGAAGGCAAGGGCGTGCTGTTCCAGAAGTTCGCCGGCATCGACGTGTTCGACATCGAGGTGCAGGAGAACGACCCCGACAGGCTGGTCGACATCATCGCCGCGCTGGAGCCGACCTTCGGCGGCATCAACCTCGAGGACATCAAGGCGCCGGAGTGCTTCATCGTCGAGCGCAAGCTGCGCGAGCGGATGAAGATCCCGGTGTTCCACGACGACCAGCACGGTACCGCGATCATCGTCGGCGCCGCCGTGCTCAACGCGCTGGAAGTGGCCGGCAAGAGGATCGACGAGGTCAGGCTCGCCACCTCTGGCGCCGGCGCGGCCGGCATCGCCTGCCTGGACATGCTGGTGGCGCTCGGCATGAAGCCGGAGAACATCCTCGCGGTGGACCGCGACGGCGTGCTGCACACCGGCCGCAGCGACCTGGACGAGGCCAAGCGACGCTATGCGCGCGACACCGACTGCCGCACGCTGGCCGACATCGTGCGCGGCGCGGACGTGTTCCTCGGCCTGTCGGCCGGCGGCATCCTCACGCCGGAGATGGTGAAGACGATGGCCGCGCGGCCGATCATCCTGGCGCTGGCCAACCCCACGCCGGAGATCCTGCCCGAGGTCGCCAAGGCCGCGCGGCCGGACTGCATCATCGCCACCGGCCGGTCGGATTACCCGAACCAGGTCAACAACGCGCTGTGCTTCCCGTACATCTTCCGCGGCGCGCTCGATGTCGGCGCCACCACCATCAACGAGGCGATGAAGCTGGCCTGTGTCAAGGCCATCGCCGCGCTGGCGCGGATGGAGGTCTCCGACCTGGGCTCGGCCTATGCCGGCGAGACTCCGAGCTTCGGCCCCGACTACCTGATTCCGCGTCCGTTCGACCCGCGCCTGCTGACGGTGCTGGCCCCGGCGGTGGCCAAGGCGGCGATGGAGTCCGGGGTGGCGACCCGGCCGATCGACGACCTCGACGCCTACCGCGAGAAGCTCAGCGGCTTCATCTGGCGCTCCGGCCTGCTGATGAAGCCGGTGTTCGACCGCGCCCGCAGCGACCGCAAGCGGGTGGTCTACGCCGAGGGCGAGGAGGAGACCGTGCTGCGTGCGGTGCAGACGGTGGTCGACGAGGGCCTGGCCTTCCCGATCCTGATCGGCCGGCCGGCGGTGATCGAGGCGCGCATCCAGCGCCTCGGCCTGCGCATCCGGCCCGGCGTCGACTTCGAGCTGACCAACATCGACGACGATCCGCGCTTCAACGACTACTGGCAGCTCTACCACCAGATCATGGCGCGCAAGGGCATCACGCCCGCCGCCGCCAAGGCGGTGGTGCGCTCGCGCGACACCGTGATCGCCGCGCTGATGGTCAGGCGCGGCGAGGCCGACGCCATGCTCTGCGGGCTGGTCGGGCGCTACCAGCGCAAGCTCAAGTACGTGCGCGACGTGCTCGGCCTGGAGCACGGCGTGAAGGCGCCGTCGGCGATGTCGGCCGTGCTCAACGACAAGGGCGTGATCTTCTTCACCGATACCCACGTGCAGACCGACCCGGATGCCGAGCAGATCGCCGAGAGCGCGCTGCAGGCGGCGTTCCGGCTCAAGCTGTTCGGCATCCAGCCGAAGGTGGCGCTGGTCAGTTATGCCAACTTCGGCAGCCACGACAGCCGCAGCACCGAGAAGCTGCGCGAGGCGCTGGCGATCATCCGTCGGCGTGCGCCGAAGCTGGAGGTCGAGGGCGAGATGCAGGTCGACGCCGCGCTCAGCGAGGAAGTGCGCCAGCGCGTCTTCCCCGGCGCCGAACTGAGCGGGCGCGCCAACCTGCTGGTGATGCCCAACCTCGACGCCGCCAACATTGCCTACAACCTGCTGCGGGTGATGACCGACGCGGTGGGCCTGGGGCCGATCCTGATGGGCCTGGCCAAGCCCGCCCATGTGCTGACACCCTCGGCCACCGTCCGTCGCGTGGTCAACATGACCGCCGTCGCCGCCGTCGACGCGCAGATCCGGGCGGAGCGGGGGATGTGATATCGCCGGTCGCGGCTCACGCCGCTCCTGCAGGTCGCATCGTGTCATCGGATGGGCTCGCCCCCCGTTGTCGTTGGTAATCAAGAATTACCACCGTGGCGCGCCGACGCCTCGGCGAGGGGGCGAGTCCATCCGATTACAACCGGCTTGCGTCGTAGGAGCGGCTTCACGACCGGTCGCCGAGCCCCGTCACGGGCCGCCGCTCGACCCACGTCACGCCCGCCGCGCCATACACCCCCGTAGCGCCTCGACGGTCGCGGCCATACGCTAAACTCGACGTCTTGGCCGCGCGGCCAGCGGATTACCCACGACAACGATCCAGACACGGGCCGCAGGCGGTCCGCGGAGGCAAGCAATGAACTGGCTCAACGACGCGCTCGAACAGGACCGCGACCCGACCGAGACCCGCGAGTGGATCGAGGCGGTGCGGGCAGTCATCGCCCACGACGGTCCCGAGCGCGCCCACTTCCTGCTCGAGCGGGCGGTCGAGGAAACCCGCCGCGCCGGCGGCAACCTGCCGTTCTCGCCGACCACCGACTACATCAACACCATCGCCCCGGAGCGCGAGGCCAAGAGTCCCGGCGACGCTGCGCTGGAGTGGCGCATCCGCTCGATCATCCGCTGGAACGCGCTGGCGATGGTGGTGCGCGCCAACCGTCGGCCCGGCGAGCTGGGCGGCCACATCGCCAGCTTCGCCTCCGCCGCCACGCTGTACGACGTCGGCTTCAACCACTTCTGGCGCGCGCCCAGCGACGACCACCCGGGCGATCTGATCGGCATCCAGGGCCATTCCAGCCCCGGCATCTACGCCCGCGCGTTCCTCGAGGGCCGGCTGACCGAAGACCAGCTCGACCACTTCCGCATGGAAGTCGACGGCAAGGGCATCAGCTCCTACCCGCATCCCTGGCTGATGCCGGACTTCTGGCAGTTCCCGACCGTGTCGATGGGCCTGGGCCCGATCGGCGCGATTTACCAGGCGCGCTTCTGGAAGTACCTGGAAGGCCGCGGCCTGATGCCCAAGACCGACCGCAAGGTGTGGTGCTTCCTCGGCGACGGCGAAACCGACGAGCCCGAGAGCCTGGGCGCGATCTCCCTGGCCGGCCGCGAGGGGCTGGACAACCTGATCTTCGTGATCAACTGCAATCTGCAGCGCCTGGACGGCCCGGTCCGCGGCAACGGCAAGATCATCCAGGAGCTGGAGGGCGTGTTCCGCGGCGCCGGCTGGAACGTGATCAAGCTGATCTGGGGCAGCCACTGGGATCCGCTGCTGGCACGCGACCACAAGGGCGTGCTGCGCAAGCTGATGATGGAAACCCTCGACGGCGAGTACCAGAACTGCAAGGCCTTCGGCGGCGCCTACACGCGCGAGCATTTCTTCGGCAAATACCCGGAGACCGCCGCGATGGTCGCCAACCTGTCCGACGAGGACATCTGGCGTCTCAACCGCGGCGGCCACGATCCGCACAAGGTCTATGCCGCCTACCACGAGGCGGTGAACACCAAGGGCATGCCGACCGTGATCCTCGCCAAGACGGTGAAGGGCTACGGCATGGGCAAGGCCGGCGAATCGCTCAACCCGACCCACCAGACCAAGAAGCTCGACGACGAGGCCATACGCGCCTTCCGCGACCGCTTCCAGATCCCGATTCCCGACGACCGGCTCGCCGAGGTGCCGTTCTATCATCCAGGCGAGGACTCCGAGGAGGTCAAATACCTCAAGGCGCGTCGCGCCGCGCTCGGCGGCTACCTGCCGCAGCGCCGGCGCAAGGCCGACGAGTCGCTGCAAGTGCCCTCGCTCGACAAGTTCGAGCGCCTGCTCAAGTCCAGTGGCGAGCGCGAGATCAGCACCACCATGGCCTTCGTGCAGGCGCTGAACATCATCCTGCGCGACAAGCAGGTCGGCCCGCGCTGCGTGCCGATCGTCGCC
>JBEQAM010000223.1:0-4311 GCA_041640375.1 Rehaibacterium sp.
CGGCGCGCTGGCCATGCCGGATGCCATCGCCGACAAGCTGCTGGCCGGCATCGATGCCGGCGCCCGGCACGCCGGTGCGACGCTGGCCATCGCCGACTTCGCGGCCGGCCGCGCCACCCCGGCCTGAGGCGCCGAGCGCGGCCGCCGGCGACGCCCGCGCCGGGCACCGTGCGGCGTATCGACCGGAAGCGACGACCGAACCCCGGGCTGTTCTGCGACACTCGGCCCGGCAGGCTCGGAACAGCCGCCGCTGCTTTCAACTGTCCGCTAAAGCTTTCGGTGCGGTGGCCGATTAGTCCCGTACCGGTGCCGTCCCGGCCTCGGCGCTCGCCTGCTCGACCCGGCGGCCTCCCCGCCCGGCTGCATCGTGGCCGCCGAGACCGGCCCGGCACTGGACCACCGGCCCACGCCACGCCGGCCCTCGTCGTCCCAGGGCTCGTCCGGACGGGCCGCCCACCCCCGTGCCTGGACCCGCCCGTTGTCAGCGACCGTGCCCACCACCAGCGCCCTGCCCAACGTCCCGGACGCCGTCCTGGTGGTGGAGAACTCGCCTTCCTACGCCGCGATGGTGGCCGAGGCGATCCGCGAGCGGCTCGGGCTGCCGGTCACGGCCGTCTCCAGCCTGTCCGACGCGCGTCGCGCGCTGATGGAAGAGCGTCGCTACTTCCTCGTGCTCACCGGCCTGGTACTGGCCGACGCCGACCAGCAGGCGATCATCGAGACCTTCACCGGGTGCGGACTGCCGACGGTGGTGGTGTCCGGCGTGTACGACGAGGCGATCCGTCAACGCATTCTCGGTCGCTCGGTGGTGGACTGCGTGCTCAAGAACGCACCCGGCAGCATCGACTACCTGATCTGGCTGGTGCAGCGGCTCGACCGCAACCGCCGTCTCGCCGCGCTGGTGGTGGACGACTCCTCCACGGCGCGCGCCTACACCGCGGCGCTGCTGGCGATGTACGGCTTCCGGGTGGTCGAGGCCGGCGACGGTGCCACCGCACTGGACCTGCTCGCCGGCGATCGTGGGATCCGGCTGGTGGTGGTCGACTACCAGATGCCCGGGATGGACGGCATCGAATTCACCCGCCGGGTGCGCGAGCACCATGCGCGCGACAAGCTGGCGATCATCGGCATCTCCGGCTCCGATCGCGCCACGCTGGTGGCGCAGTTCCTCAAGAACGGCGCCAACGACTTCCTGCACAAGCCGTACTCGCGCGAGGAGTTCTTCTGCCGCATCTCGCAGAACGCCGACAACCTCGACCTCATCGGCACCCTGCAGGATCTCGCCACCAAAGACTTCCTCACCGGCCTGCCCAACCGCCGCCATTTCTTCGAGCAGGCCCGCCGCCGCTTCGACGAGGCGGTGGCCGCCGGGCGCCCGCTGGCGGTGGCGATGCTCGACATCGACCACTTCAAGCACATCAATGACACCTGGGGCCACGACGCTGGCGACGCCGTGCTGCGTGCAGTCGCGGCAACCCTCGCGCTGTCAGCCACCTCGCGGGATCTGGTGGCGCGCTTCGGCGGCGAGGAGTTCTGCATGCTGGCCCCGGACATGCCGGTGGACATCGCCATGCGCCGTTTCGAACGGCTGCGCCAGGCCATTGCCGACCTGCGCATCCCCTGCGGTGACGCCACGGTCTCGCTGACGGTGAGCATCGGCGTGTGCCCGGGCCTGCGTGACAGCCTGCACGGGATGCTGTCCGACGCCGACCGTCTGCTGTATCTGGCCAAGGCGGGCGGACGCAACCGGGTGGTCACCGGCGAGGGCTGAGGCGTCGCACGGACTCGCGCGCCCAGTCAAAACAGCACGCTCCCATCGGGCATGCGCCGCGTCGCCTTTGCCCGGCTATGCTGTCCGCCTGCCCCGCCCCAACCTCGCCATGCACACACTCCACGGCCAGTGCCACTGCGGCAACCTGCGGATCGAACTGCACACAGCATCGGCACCGGCGCAGTTGCCGCCGCGCGCCTGCGACTGCGGCTTCTGCACCCGCCACGGCGCGGCCTGGGTTTCCGACCCGCACGGGCGGCTGGACATCACCGTGCAAGACCATGCCGCGCTCGGCGATTACCGCCAGGGCGCGAACCTCGCGCGCTTCCTGCTGTGCCGGCATTGTGGGGTACTGGTCGCGGTCGAGCGGACGGAGGCCGATGGCCGCTTCGCCGCGGTCAACGCGCGCTGCCTCGACGATGCGGCGTCGCTGCCGGCCGCCGTCAGCGCCTCCCCGCAGCGGCTGGCGCCGGACGAAAAGCGCGAACGCTGGCGACGGCTGTGGATCGCCGACGTCCGCTGGCACAGCGCCCGGGAGGACCGCCCATGAGCATGGCCTGTCGTGTCTGCGCACAGGGCGACCTGTTCCCCTTCCAGTCCGTGGGCGGCCGCGACTACTGGCGCTGCCCGCTGTGCGAGGCGACGCTGCTGGATGCGGCGCAACTGCCGGACGACACCGCCGAGCGCGCCGAATACACGCGGCACGAGAACGCGACCGGCGATGCCGGTTACCGTCGCCATCTCGCCCGCCTGCTCGACCCGCTGCTGCCGAAGCTGGCGCCGGCCAGCACGGGCCTGGACTACGGCTGCGGCCCCGGCCCGGCGCTGGCGGCCATGCTCCGCGAGGCCGGCCACGACGTGGCGCTGTACGACCCGTTCTTCCATCCCGACGATGCCGCGTTGCAGCGCGATTATGACTTCGTCGTGTGCACCGAAGTCGTCGAGCACTTCCACCGCCCGGCCGCGGAGTTCGCGCGCCTGCACGCATTGCTGCGCCCCGGCGGCTGGCTCGGCATCCTCACCTGCTTCCAGACCGACGATGCCCGCTTCGCCGGCTGGCACTACCGCCGCGACCCCACCCACGTCGCCTTCTATCGTGAGGCGACGTTCCATTGCCTCGCCGCGCGCCATGGCTGGCACTGCGAAATCCCGGCCAAGGACGTGGCGCTGATGCAACGCCGCAACGACGAGTGACCCATGACCTCTGCCACCGCCACGCCCCGGCTGCGCGACGCGCGGCCCGAGGACTTCGACACGCTGCTCGCGCTCAACGCCGCCTCGGTCCACTTCCTGAGCCCGCTGGACGCGGTGAAACTGGCCCGGCTCCACGCCGGCGCCGCGTACCACCGCGTGGTCGACGTGGCGGGAACGGCCGCCGCCTTCCTGCTCGCCTTCCGTGAGGGCGCCGACTACGACAGCCCGAACTACCAGTGGTTCACGCGGCGCTACCCGCGCTTTCTCTACATCGACCGCATCGTGGTCGATGACGCCTTCCGCCGGGCCGGCTTCGGGCGGCGGCTCTACGAGGACATCATCGGCTTCGCGCGGGTCGGCGACATCGCGCCCCTGACCTGCGAGTTCGACATCGAGCCGCCGAACCCCGCTTCCGAGCGCTTCCACGCGCGGATGGGTTTCCGCGAGGTCGGCACCCAGACGCTTCCGGGCGGAAAGCGCGTCTCGCTGCAGGCGCGTGACTGAGGGCTGCGCCTATCGAGTTCGCCTTCGGTTACATTCTTTCGCGCGACGGCGAGGGACTCGATCCGCCTGCTGCGCCGTCCCGAGCTGACGGCTGGTCGTCCGAATGACAGGACTGCGGCGACCCCGTGCAGTCGCGCCCGCGGGCCACCACCGCCGACTCCGTGCGGCGGGCGTCCCGCTCATGCCGCCCCGCCCAATCCACTCCATCGCCAACCTGGATCGCCCATGCTTCGCCGGTCGCTTCCCATCGCCCTCCTGCTCGCCATCCTGCTGGCCGTGCCGCCAGTCCAGGCCGCCGACACGCTGGTGATCGTGGTGCGCCACGCCGAAAAGGCAGCCGGCGGCGATGACCCGCCCCTGACCGAAGCCGGCACCGCGCGCGCCGAGCGGCTGGCGCGCTATCTCGCCGGCATGTCGCTGCGCGCCGTCTATGCCACCGACTACCGCCGCACGCGCGACACCGCCCTGCCCGCTGCGCGGGCCGCCGGCATCGCCATCGACGGCTACGCACCGGATGGCGCCACGCTGGCCGATGCGATCGGTCAGCGGCATCGCGGCGAGGCCGTGCTGGTCGTCGGCCACAGCCATACCGTGCCCGGCCTGGTCGCACGGCTTGGCGGGCGCGAAGTCGCGCCGATCGGGGACGAGGAGTACGACCGCCTGTACCTGATCGCACTGCCAGAGGACGGCGAACCGCGCGTGCTCGAAGCGCGCTACTGAGCACGATTGCGTCGCCCGTCGGGTCGGCCCACACTTCGTGGGGGAGGTGCCGTCATGCCCGGCCGCCACGACAAACCCGTTCCCGCTGCGCGGCACGCAATGACCGCGCGACGGTTGCTCCG
>JBEQAM010000224.1:0-4299 GCA_041640375.1 Rehaibacterium sp.
CGCAACTCGCTCAGCCGCCCGCCGGGCGGCAACGCGATCGAGACCTTTCTGGCCGCGTTCGCGCGCGCGCCGCTCAATCCCGAGGTGCAGGCCGGCCTGCGCGCCACGCTCGCCCGGCTCGGCGAGCAGGTCGCCCGCTATATCGGCGAGGGCAACGCCGCCGAGGCCCGGCGCCTGCACGGACTGGCCCGCGATTTCGCGGTGCGCGCCGGCCTGACCACCGAGGACGCCTGGCGCGGCTTCAAACAGCAGGTGCGTGACAGCCTGATCGAGGCGCTCGCCGCCTCGGTGGCGGCCCGCGACGGCAGGCGCGGCCAGCGCCTGGTCGAGCTCGCGCAAGCGCTCGACCCGGACCATCCCGACCTGCGGCCATGGCTCGAACAGGGCGCGCGCCTGCCGCGCCCCGGCGACGCCCTCGACGACCATGCCCTGCCTTGGGTGTTCTTCGCGCCGGCCGAAGGCACGCAGCCGGCGCGGGCCGTGCTGGGGCGCGAGGTGACCCGCGGCGAGTACGCCGAGTTCGTCCGTGCCAGCGGACACAGGCCGGCCCGTTGCCAGGGCCGCTTCGCGCTGCTGCGCCTGTTCCAGATCCGCGACTGGTCGGCGCCCGGCTTCGCCCAGGACGACACCCACCCGGTCGTCTGCGTCAGTCCGGAGGATGCCGAGGCCTATGCGCGATGGCTGGCCGAACGCAGCGGCCTGCGCCTGCGCCTGCCCACCGCCGCCGAGTGGCGGCGCTTCGCCGGCCCTGCATCCGGCCATGGTGGCTGCGAACGCCAGGGGCGCGGCTGTGAGGGGACCCGCCCGGTGGACGCGCTCGACGCCGCTCGCTACGGCCTGCGCGGCCTGCACGGCAACGTCGCCGAATGGCTGGGCGACTGCGCCGGCGACTGCAGCGAGCGGCTGGTGGCCGGCGCCTCCTGGCGCGATCCGGCCGGCGGCGAACAGGCCACCACTCCACGTGCGGTCGCCGGCGGCCGCGGCTATGACGACATCGGTTTTCGTCTGGTGCGCGAGCTCGGCCAGGACGAACTGCCGGCGACCGGCCGCCGGCCTTCGTCGCAGGATTCGCTGCAGGACTCGCTTTAGGGCAACACTGAACAAGTCCGTCCTGGATTCGTTCAGTGATCGCGAGTCGAGCGCGGTCCGGACTCGCTTCCGCCGGGCGGGCACACCCCCATCGCGCGCGACGAGGCTGCCCCGATCGGCGTTGCTTTAGAATCGCCAACCATGCCCCGCATCCCCCATCTCCAGCGCTACCTCATCACCGGCCTGCTCACCGTGTTCCCGGTGTGGCTGACCTGGATCGTGTTCGAATTCGTGCTGCGCCAGCTCTCCAAACTGGGCGCGCCGATCGTCGACGCCTTCTTCGCCGTGTTCAGCCGGCTGCTGCCATTCTTCGGCGTCGCGCTCGACCACGAATGGCTGCGCTTCGTGCTGGCCGTGCTGCTGACCGTCGCCTTCCTCTACGGCCTGGGCTGGCTGGCCAACCGGGTCGTCGGACGCCAGTTGCTGGCGATGTTCGACGGCATGATCGGCCGCATCCCGCTGGTGCAGACCATCTACGGCGGCACCAAGAAGCTGCTGAGCATGCTGCAGAAGAAGCCCGAGGGCACCCAGCGCGTGGTGCTGATCGACTTCCCGCACCAGGACATGAAGGTGATCGGCTTCGTCACCCGGGTGATCCGCGAGCAGGGCAGCGAGCGCGAGCTGGCGGCGGTGTACGTGCCGACCACGCCCAACCCGACCTCCGGCTACCTGGAGATCGTGCCGGTGGAAAAGGTCACCCCCACCGACTGGTCGATCGACCAGGCGATGGCCTTCATCATCTCCGGTGGTGCAGTCAGCCCGGACCATATCCCGTTCACTCCGCCAGCCGAGAAGGGCGAACCACCGACCGAGGCGGCGGATCTGAAACCGCAACGATGAGGCGCGGAATTCGGGACTCCGGGAAGGGCATCCAGCCCTCGTCACTTCCACGCGAGCGGATGAATCGATGTCTTCCGGCAACAGCCCGCTTCTGCGGACATGATGGCCCTGAGCCTTGCCCTGGCGCGCACCGCGCAGAGCCGCCGCCCGGGCTTTCGACGAGTCCTGCCTCCCGAATCCCGTGACTAAAGACATATGGCCACCCCCTCCGGCAGCGGCGAGGCTGCAGGTTCCCCCGCCCCCGGAGTGATCCGATGACCCATATCCCGTCTCCCCGCTCGCCGTTGACCCGCACCGCACTCGCCCTGGCGCTGGGCATCGCGCTGGCCGGCTGCAGCCCCGGCGGCAACGATGGCCGCGACGCCGGGACCACCGCGGCCGCCACGCAGCAAGCGCAGACCCGCGCCGCCCAGCTCGAGCGGCTCTACGCCGAGTACTGGGAGGAACGCCTGCAGCGCAACCCGGTCCAGGCCACTTTCATCGGCGACCACCGCTACGACGACCGGCTGCCGAACTTCCTCGCCCCGGACTACATCGAGGAGAACCGCGCCCTCGCCCAGCGCTGGCTGGAGCGCGCCGAGGCGATCGGCGGCGACGGTCTGGAAGGGCAGGCGCGGCTGAGCTACGAGATCTTCGTGCACAACCTCCGGGGCGAGCTGGCGGGCTACCGCTTCCCGCAGCACCTGGCCCCGCTCAACCAGTTCTACAACCTGGCCGGCCAGTACGCCATGCTCGGCTCCGGCAGCAGCGCGCAGCCGTTCGCCACTGTGCAGGACTACGACCGCTGGCTGGCCCGCGCCGGCAATATTCCCGCCCTGTTCGACCAGATGATCGCCAACATGCGCGAGGGCGTGCGGCGCGGCATCGTGCAGCCGCGCGTGTTGATGGAGAAGGTGATCCCGCAGCTGGACGCGCTGATCAAGGACGATCCGATGCAGACCCTGTTCTGGCAGCCGATCGCCAAGCTACCGGCCGACTTCGACGAGGCGGACAGGGCACGCCTGACCGAGGCCTATCGCACACTCATCGCCGACACCCTGATGCCGGCCTACCGGCGGCTGCGCGACTACGTCGCCAACGAATACCTGCCGGCCAGCCGCGACAGCGTCGGCCTGTCCGCCCTGCCCGACGGCGAGGCCTGGTACGCCTGGCGCGTCCAGCAGAGCACCACCACCTCGCTCACGCCCGAGCAGATCCACCAGATCGGTCTGGACGAGGTCGCCCGCATCCACGCCGAGATGCTCGACGTCGCCGAACAGCTCGGCGTCGAGCGCGACCTCAAGGCCCTGTTCGCCCACGTGCAGTCGGTACCGGAATCGCGCTTCGCCGACGAGGACGACCTGCTGAACCAGTACCGCGCCTTCCGCGCCACCGTCGACCCGCTGCTGCCGGCCCTGTTCGACCTGATGCCCAAGGCCGACTTCGAGATCCGCCCGGTCGAGGCCTTCCGCGCGCCCTCGGCCTCGGCTGCCTCTTACCAGGCGCCCTCGCAGGATGGCAGCCGCCCGGGCATCTTCTACGTCAACACCTACGACATCCCGGCCCGCCCGCGCTATTCGCTGGAGTCGCTGTACCTGCACGAAGCCACGCCGGGCCACCATTTCCAGATCGCCCTGCAGCGCGAACTCACCGACCTGCCCGCGTTCCGCCGCTTCAGCGGCGAGACCGCCTTCTCCGAGGGCTGGGGCCTGTACGCGGAATCGCTGGGCAAGGAACTGGGCGTGTACCGCGACCCGCTGATGTACTTCGGCGCGCTGGAATACGAACTGTGGCGCTCGATCCGCCTGGTGGTGGACACCGGCCTGCACGCCAAGGGCTGGAGCCGCCAGGACGTGCTCGACTACATGTACGCCAACTCGCCGGTGCAGCCGACCCGTGCCGTCTCCGAGGCCGAGCGCTTCATGGCGATCCCGGGCCAGGCGCTGGCCTACAAGATCGGCCAGCTCAAGATCCGCGAGCTGCGCGATCGCGCCGAAGCTGCGCTCGGCGAGCGCTTCGACGTGCGCGCCTTCCACCGCGAGGTGCTCAAGGACGGCTCGGTGCCGCTGAACGTGCTGGAAGCCAAGATCGAGCGCTGGATCGAAACGCAGCGCGGCTGACCACGATCTGCCGCACCGCGTCAGGCCGCCTGCAGGCGGCCTGGCGCCTTTCCGTCGGAGCCGGCAGACGGGAAGAAGCGAGCCGAAGCGACGGTAAGGCCTCGTCCTGACCTCTCCCGCACGTCGCCTGGTGCATGCCCGGGCCGGCCTGGCGGAAAACCGCGCCTGCGCCCACACGGACCCGCCGGTCGCTATCGCGACAGACCGCCTCTACACCTCGACGCTGGCGCCGGGTTGCGCCAGGCTCACCTCGCAGCCGCACGTCTCGCGC
>JBEQAM010000225.1:0-4278 GCA_041640375.1 Rehaibacterium sp.
GCTCCGGCGCACGCACGTCGATCAGCCAGCCGGGCGGCTCGCCCAACCGGGCCTGCACGCTCTGGGCCGTGGCGATGCGGTCGCGGTCGAAGCGACCCTCGTAGCGACCCTCGGCGTACTTGCGCAGCCTGGTTTCGGTCGGCAGGCCCAGCGCCAGCCAGCGCGCGTAGCCGCCGTCGAGCACCGCCACCTTCTCGTGACCGAGCAGGCGCAACAGCCACCACAGCCGGGCCGCGGCCATGGCGCCGTCGCTGTGGTCGTAGGCCACCACCTGGGTCTGCGGCGTGATGCCCCAGCGGCCCAGCGTGGCGCAGAAGGCGCTCTCGTCCGGCAGCGGGTGACGGCCTTCGCCGGGCTTGTTCACATCGGAAAGGTCGCGGTCGAGGTGGGCGTAACGGGCCCCCGGAATCCGCGCCTCCAGCCAGGCGTGCTCGCCGGCATCCGGCGCCGCCAGCGAATAGCGGCAATCGACGACCACCACGTCCGGCCGTGCAAGGCCGATGGAGAGGGTTTCGGCAGCCACCAGCGTGGTCCAGCCCTTCATGGCGTCACCTCGCATCGTGGGGCCCATGGGATCCTGACCATGGCGTAGTGCGCATCAGCGCCCTGTCAACTTCTCACGCAGATTGACCAGCATGGCGGCCGTCGCCCCCCAGATCCGGTGGCGACGGTACCGGAACTCGTAGTAATGCCGCGGTCGCCCGGCGTAATCGACCTCGACCCGACGGCAGTTGTCCGGATCGAGCAGGAAGCCCAGCGGCACCTCGAAGGCCTCGGCCACCTCGCCGGGGTCGATCACTGGCCGGTAACCGGCCTCCACCCGCGCCACTAGCGGCCAGACGTGGTAGGCGGTGATGGTTTCGAACGGGTCGAGGAAGCCGATCGGGCGGGCGAACTCCGCGCCCAGGCCGACCTCCTCACGGGCCTCGCGCAGCGCGGCGCGCACCGGATCGCCATCGCCCGGCTCGATGCGGCCGCCCGGAAAG
Organism: Rehaibacterium sp.; assembly: GCA_041640375.1. GTDB lineage: Bacteria > Pseudomonadota > Gammaproteobacteria > Xanthomonadales > Xanthomonadaceae > Rehaibacterium. The sequence goes on from JBEQAM010000225.1 coordinate 987, forward strand.
CTCACTTGGCCGGCGTGGTGCCGCAGCGACTCGGTGCGCCGGGTCAGCAGCACCTTGAGGCCATCGCCGCGCAGCACCAGCGGCACCAGCACCGCGGCCGGCACGCGTGGCTGGGCCGACGGCACCAGATCGCGCAGATCGGCGGCGTTCCAGGCCGGTCCCATCGGCGGCGCATCCGGCGCATGCAGGACAGCGGCGAGGCGGTCGAGCACCTGGCCCGGATCGTTCACCCGCGCCGCGCCTCGCGTGCCGGCAGCACCTCTTCCATCAGCCGCAGACGCTCGTCGTCGCTCATCAGGCGCCAGCGGGCGATCTCGTCGACATGGCGCAGGCAGCCCTGACAATAGCCCTCGCCGTCGAGCGCGCAGACACCGACGCAGGGACTGAGGATGGCCTTGTAGACGGGAATCATCGGACACGAAAACGGCCGGAGCGCGCGCCCCGGCCGTCGATCATCGCATCATCGGACCAAAGCCACCGGCGCTTACTTGACCTCGATCAGGCGCACGTCGAAGACGACCGCCTGGTTCGGGCCGATCGGCGAACGCGGCGAGTTGCCGTAGGCATGCTCGGCCGGCAGGTAGATCTCCCAGCGCGAGCCCTGGCGCATCATCGGCAGCACTTCCTGCAGCCCCGGCAGTGGCGCCTCGTTGACCTTGATGGTCACCGGCTGGTTGCCGGAATAGGTGCTGGCGAATTCCTGGCCGGTGTGCAGCGAGCCGCGGAAGTGGATCTGCACCTCGCTGGTCGCGCTCGGCTGACGACCGTTGCCGTTCTCGATCACCCGGTACTGGATGCCGCTCGGCAGCACGGTCACGCCCTGCTTGGCGCGGTTCTCGGCCAGGAACTTTTCACTGGCGGCCTTGTTCTGGCTGGAGACGCGCTCGAATTCGGCGCGGGCCTCGGCGACCAGCTTCTCCTGCATCGCGCGCAGGGCCTCGGCCATCTGCTCCTCGGGCACTGCCGGGTTGCGCTTGGCGTGGCCGTCCTGGATGGCGCGGATCACGGTGCTCATGTCCACGTCGAGCTTGCGCTCGTTGAGGTCGCGGCCGATCTCGTAACCGATCGCGTAGCTCAGCTTGCCCTTCTCGGACGTGGTGTCCTGCGCCGTCACGGCGCCGGTAGTCAGGGCCGCCAGCAGCGCGGCCGTCAGGCGCAACTTCATCAAAACCTCCGGTGAAAGTTTCGGAGCGGTCGCTACCACTCCGAGGGCGCAGTAGCATAACCGCGGCATGGCTGAATCGCCACTTAGCTCGACCGCGATTCGGCCCAATGGTTTCCCGTCCTGTTTTCTTTTGTTTCCGGAGCGTTAAATGGCCTTCCAGAACCTGCTGACCGAGGACCGCGGCGCGGTGCGCGTGATCACCGTCAACCGCCCCGACAAGCTCAACGCCCTCAACCGCGCCACGCTCACGGAGCTGCACCTGGCCTTCGACCAGGCCGCGGCCGACGACGCGGTCCGCGCGATCGTACTGCGCGGCGCCGGCGAGAAGGCCTTCGTAGCCGGCGCCGACATCGCCGAACTGGCGGGCCTGAGCGCGGTACAGGCGCGCGACCTGTCGCGCCACGGCCAGCGGCTGATGAGCAAGGTCGAGCGCCTGGGCAAGCCGGTGGTGGCGATGATCGGCGGCTGGGCGCTCGGCGGCGGGCTGGAACTGGCGATGTGCTGCCACCTGCGCGTGGCCTCGGAGAAGGCGAAGCTCGGCCTGCCCGAGATCACCCTGGGCCTGCTGCCCGGCTTCGGCGGCACCCAGCGGCTGCTGCGGCTGGTCGGGCGCGGCGCGGCGCTGGAACTGACCCTGACCGGCGCGCCGATCGATGCCGCCCGCGCCCATGCGTTGGGCCTGGTCACCCGCGTGGTCGCGCCCGACCAGCTCGAAGCCGAGACGATGAGGCTGGCCGAGCAGCTCGCCGCGTCCGCGCCGCAGGCCGTGCGCGCCATCCTCGATACCGTACTGATCGGTGGCGAGAGCGCCATCGACGCCGGCCTGGAGTTCGAGACCCAGGCCTTCGGCGTGTGCTTCGCCACCGAGGACATGCGCGAGGGCACGGCGGCGTTCCTGGAGAAGCGCAAGCCGACCTTCTCCGGCCGCTGACCTCCCTCCTTGCCCGGGAGGAGCGGCTTCAACTGCGACCGGGCGCCTGTGAACACCCATGATTTTTGGCCACGGATCTGCACGGACAGACGCGGATAAGACCTTGAATCGGCGCCATCCGCACTTATCCGCGCTGATCCGTGGCTGAATCCTCGCCGTTGCGTTCCGCTCGCGGCTCAAGCCGCTCTACGGGAACACCATACGTCCATGCGCCTGCACCGCTTCCATGGCGGCCTGAAGCTGCCCGAGCACAAGGCCGAATCGACGGCCGCGCCGATTCGCGCCTGCCCGCTGCCGGCGCGATTGGCGGTGCCGTTGGCACAGCATGCCGGCGAAGCGGCCAAGCCCTGCGTCGCGCCGGGCCGGCGGGTGCGGCGTGGCGAGCGGATCGGCACGGTCGATGGTGTTCGCGGCTGCGACGTGCATGCACCGGCCGCCGGAACGGTGGTCGCGGTCGAGCCGCGCCCGCTGGCGCATCCGCCCGGCATCGACGCACCGCATGTCCTGATCGAGCCCGACGGCAGCGACGACGCCGTCGTCCTGCCGCCGCTGGACTGGCGGACGGCCTCACGCGGTGAACTGCTCGCCCGCGTGCGCGAGGCCGGCATCGCCGGCCTCGGCGGCGCCGGCTTCCCCACCGCCGAAAAGCTCGCGGTGCCGCGCGAGACACTGATCCTCAACGGCGCCGAATGCGAGCCCTACATCGCCTGCGACGACCGCCTGCTGCGCGAGCGTGCCGACGAAGTGGTGCGCGGCGGCCAGGCCCTGCGCCGGATCGTCGGCGCCGGGCGCGTGCTGCTGGCCATCGAGGAGAGCATGGTCGAGGCGCTGACCGCCGCACGCGCCGCGATCCGGGCACTGGGTGACGACGGCATCGAGGTGGTCGCCGTACCGACCATCTACCCCGAGGGCGGCGAGCGCCAGCTGATCCGTGTGCTGACCGGCCAGGAAGTGCCGCGCGGCGGCCTGCCGCGCGAGATCGGCGTGATCGTGCAGAACGTCGCCACCGCCGCCGCCGTCTGGCGCGCGGTGGCGCTCGGCGAGCCGCTGACCCGGCGCATCGTCACCGTCACCGGGCGCGGCGTGGCCCGACCGGGCAACTACGAAGTCGCCTTCGGCACGCCGGTGTGGCACCTGGTCGAACAGGCCGGCGGCTACACGCCGGAGGCGGCGCGCCTGCTGCTGGGCGGGCCGAT
>JBEQAM010000226.1:0-4255 GCA_041640375.1 Rehaibacterium sp.
TCGCCCTCGTGTCCCGCCGGCTGCTGGTCGCGCCCCTCGCGGGCGCGCGGATTGAAACAACGCCTACGTCGAGCAGGTCGCCCGCCTCAACGGGTCGCGCCCCACGCTGGCGTGCGAATCGAATTCCGCAAGCACTTTCCGGATACGCTTCGCCCATGACCACCTTCCTCGTCCTTGCCGCCTTCGCGCTGTGGCTGCTGATGGCGGTCGGCGCGCTGATGATCCTGTCCAGCCTGATCGGCGCCGTGCTTCGCCTGCTGCCGGGCAAGCGCGCCGGTACGCCGCCGGGCGAATAGCCGGCAAGCCCACCGCGCCGTGGCAGTGGTGCCGCGTTGGCACCGGGTGGCCGCGAGGTGGTTGACATGCACTATATTTCTATTATTCTAGAACTATCAAACTACCTCCGCGCCGTGTGGCGGGGGCTTCCTTCATCGGCTTCGAGGATCGTGTGTCATGCCTGCCGAGACCAAGGTCTGTTCCACCCCCGTTGCCGCCACGCTGGCGGCGCCGCATCCGTTGGTGCGCGCGGTGCAGGCCGTGAGGCGGGTCGATCGGGCGGTGTTGGCGATCCTGGCGCTGCTCGCCGGCATCGCCGTGGCGGCGCCGGCGCAGTTGGGGGCGACGCTGGGGTTCACGCTCGACAGTCTGTGGTCGATCGGGCCGTTTCTGCTCGCATCGGTGGCCACGGCGGCGTGGCTGCGGGCGGCGGGCGCGGATCGCACGATCGCCCGCGTGTTCAGCGCCAACCCGGGCAAGGCGATCGTGCTGGCGGCGCTGTTCGGGGCGCTGTCGCCGTTCTGTTCGTGCGGGGTGATTCCGGTGATCGCGGCGCTGCTGGCCTCGGGCGTGCCGCTGGCGCCGGTGATGGCGTTCTGGGTGGCCTCGCCGGTGATGGCGCCGGACATGTACTTCATCACCGCCGGTGCGCTCGGCTTCGAGTTCGCCACCGCCAAGACGCTGGCAGCGGTGGGCGTGGGCCTGTTCGCCGGCGGCGCGACGTGGGCGCTGCAACGCGCGGGCGGCTTCGCCGACCCGCTGCGCCGCCAGGCCTGTGGCCGTTGCGGGGCGAAGGCGTTGCAGGGCGGCGTGGTGGCGTGGCGGTTCTGGCGTGAGCCGGCGCGGCTGGCGCTGTTTCGCGAGGAGGCAGTGAAGACCACGCTATTCCTCGGCAAGTGGCTGCTGCTGGCCTTCGTGCTGGAGAGCCTGATGCTGGCGTGGTTGCCGGCCGGGCTGCTGGCAAGCTGGGTGGGCGACAACGCAGCGGCGATTCCGCTGGCGGCGCTGGTCGGCGTGCCGGCCTATCTCAACGGCTACGCGGCGGTGCCGGTGGTGGCCGGGCTGATCCAGACCGGCATGGCGCCGGCGGCGGCGATGAGCTTCATGGTGGCCGGGGCGATGACCAGCATCCCGGCGGCGATCGCGGTGTACACGCTCGTCAGGCAGCGGGTGTTCGTGTGGTACGTGGCGCTGGCGCTGGGGCTGTCGATGCTGGTCGGCTACGCCTATGCGGCGTGGCTGGCGCTGTGAGGGCGCGGCGATGAAGACCTCGTCACAGCGGTTCGTGTTCGTGATGGATCCGTTCCCGTCGCTGAACCTGGCGACGGAAACCTCGCTGCTGCTGATGCAGGAGCTGCTCGATCGCGGCCATGCGCCGCTGTGGGCGGAGATGCGCGACGTGTCGCTGGAGAACGGCGAGCCGCGCATCCGCGCGCGGCCGGTGCAGTCGGTGGCCCCGTTCGCGCTCGGGCCGGCGGCGGTGTTCGGCGGTGACGACATCGACGCGCTGCTGATCCGCAAGGATCCGCCCTTCGACGGCAACTACCTGCACCTGACGCAGCTGCTCGACCGGCTGCCGCCGCGCGTGTTGCAGGCCAACCCGGCGCGGGCGCTGCGCGAGTTCAACGAGAAGCTGCTGGCGACGCGCTTCGCGGGGTTCGCGCCGCCGTCGCGGGTGACGATGGACGCCGCCGCGCTCGCCGACTTCGTGCACGCGCACGGCACGGTGGTGGTCAAGCCGCTGGACGATTGCTCCGGGCGCGGCATCGCCGTGGTCGAGCACGATGCGCCGGAGCTGGACGCGCGCGTGGAGGCCCTGCTGCGCGATGCCCATGGCGCGCCGCGCTACGTGCAGGCGCAGCCGTTCCTGCCGGCGATCGCGCAGGGCGACAAGCGTGTGTACCTGGTGGACGGCGAGGTGGCCGGCATCGTCAACCGGGTGCCGGCGCCGGGGCGCTGGCTGGGCAACATCCACCAGGGCGCGCAGGTCGAGGCCGCGGCCCTGTCACCGCGCGAAGCGGCCTGCATCGAGGCGCTGCGGCCATTCCTGCGCGCGCACGGGCTGCTGCTGGTCGGCGCCGATTTCATCGGCGGCTGGCTGACCGAACTCAACCTCACCAGCCCGTCGGCGGTGCGGCAGATCAATGCCGTCAGCGGCGCGCGCGTGGAGCGGGCCATCGTCGATGCGCTGCTGCGCGAGGTGGCTGCGCGGGCGGTGGCGACGGCGGCGTGAGCGCCATGTGCGCGCGCAGGCGCGATCAGGCGCTGCGCGGGAGCGGGGCGAGGCCGGGGCCGGCGGGGTCGATCCAGGTGTCGGGCGTGAGTGGCGGCAGGCCGTGGGCGGCGCGGGCGCGGTCGCATTGCGGGCTGGGTTCGCCATGCTCCCAGGCCGGCTGCAACTCGCGGCAGGGCGAGGGGCGCCGGGCGTAGATGCCGCAGTGCGCGGCTCGGCCCACCTCGCCCTGCAGGGCGATGCAGCGCGGCGTGTAGGCCTGGGTGCCGCGCATCACCAGCCGGTGGGCGTCGAGTTTCTCGGTGAGTTCGGTCGGCGTGGCGCCGCCGAGAAAGGGGTCGGCCTCGGACCAGTGGAAGGCGACGCGAAAGTGAGCGCAGCAGGCGCCGCAGCGCAGGCAGGGGTGTTCCATCGGACGCCGGACGGGGGACGCGATGGGCGCGGGATTCTAGCGTCGCCGCGGCCGCCCGCAAGTGTCCCGGCGGCGGCCCGCCGCGACCATCGGCACTGGCTTGATCCGGCGATGCCACGGACGATGCGAGCATGCTCGCCGATAGCCGCCGTCCCGCCACCGCCCACCCGCCCGTTACCATGCGCCTATCCGTCTGCCTGCTGATCGCCGGCCTCGCCGCCGCCCTCGCCGCCACGCCCGCCGCCGCCCAGGCGCCCGACCCGGCCACGCTCGACCGCATCACCGTCAGCGCGCGCCACGACACCGCCGCTGCCGAACGGCCCGAAGCGGTGAGCGTGCTCGCTGCCGAGGCCATCGCCCGCGTCGCCGCGACCCATGCCAGCGAACTGCTGGCGCGCGTGCCGGGCGCCTGGATCAGCCGTGGCTCGGGGCAGGAGCAGCTCACCGCGATTCGTTCGCCGGTGCTCACCGGCGCCGGGGCCTGCGGTGCGTTCCTGTTTCTCGAAGATGGCGTGCCGATCCGGCCGGCCGGTTTCTGCAACGTCAACCAGTTGTTCGAGCTCAACACCGAGCAGGCCGGCGCGGTGGAAGTGCTGCGCGGACCGGGCGCGGCGGTACACGGCTCCAATGCACTGCATGGCGTGATCAACGTGCGGCCGCGTGCACCGGCCGACGCGCCGGCGCGGGCGTTCGCGATCGAGGCCGGGCCCGAGCGCTACCGGCGCGGACAATTCACCCTCGCCGATGCCGATGGCGCGGCGCACTGGCGCATCGACGGCTACGGCGTGAGCACGGACAGCTTCCGTCCCGACGAGGGCTACGACCAGCAGAAGCTGAGCGCGCAGCTCGCCTTCCCCGACAGCGCCGGCGGCTGGCGCTGGCTGCTGTCGGCGGCCAACCTCAACCAGGAAACGGCCGGCTTCGTCACCGGCGAGCGGGCGTACCGCGATGGCCGCCGCCTGCGCAACGAAAACCCGGAGGCCTTCCGCGACGGCCGCGCCGTGCGCCTGCAGGGCCGCGCCGAGTGGCAGCTCGACGGTGGTGCCAGCTTCGCCTTCGTGCCTTACGCGCGCCGCGACAGCCTGCGCTTCATCCAGCATTTCACCCCCGGCAAGCCGCTGGAGGACACCGGCAGCCGCAGCCTCGGCGCGCAGGCGATGTGGCGGCATGAGGGCGCGTGGCGGCGGCAGTGGGGCGTGGACGTGGAATTGGCCCGCGGCGAGGTGAGGCAGTTCCAGCCGCGCGCGCTGACCGACAGCACGCCCTTCCAGAACGCCATCCGGCCGGCGGGGGTGCATTACGACTACGCCGTGGACGCGACCAGCCTCGCGCTG
>JBEQAM010000227.1:0-3881 GCA_041640375.1 Rehaibacterium sp.
GCCAATGCAGTCCGCCTCGACGATCCAGGCGACCACCGGCGGCTTTTCCACGCCGTGCTCGGCATCCAGCGGCTTGGGCTCGCGGCCGAGCAGCTCGGCCAGCGCCTTGATGCCGGCCTCGCCGCCAGGCGGGCACTGGTTGATGTCGGCCTGGCCTGCCGCGATCGCCTCGGCGTAGGGGCGGCAGCCGGGATAACCGCATTGCCCGCACTGGGTCTGCGGCAGCAGGGCGTCGATCTGATCGACGATCGGATCGGCATCGACGCGGAAGCGCAGCGCCGCCCAGCCCAGCACGGCGCCGAATGCCAGCGCCAGCCCGACCATGACCAGCACGGCGGTCATCGCCTCAACTCCGCACCAGACCGGAAAAGCCCATGAAGGCCAGCGCCATCAGCCCGGCGGTGGTCAGCGCGATCGGCGCGCCGCGGAAGCTCACCGGCACGTCGGCGGCGTCCAGCCGTTCGCGCATCGCCGCGAACAGCACCAGCACCAGCCCGAAGCCCAGCGCCGCGCCGAAGCCGTACACCACCGATTCGAACAGGCTGTGCCGCGCCTGCACGTTGAGCAGCGCCACGCCCAGCACCGCGCAGTTGGTGGTGATCAAGGGCAGAAAGATGCCCAGCACGCGGTACAGGCGTGGGCTCTGCTTCTTCATCACGCTCTCGGTGAACTGCACCACCGCGGCGATGACCAGGATGAAGCTGAGCGTGCGCAGGTAGTCGAGTTCGAGCGGTTCGAGCAGCCAGCGGTGCACCAGATAGCTCAGCGCGGCCGACAGCGTGAGCACGAAGCCGGTGGCCAGCGCCATGCCGTAGGCCGAATCGAGCTTCTTCGACACGCCCATGAACGGGCACAGCCCGAGGAACTTGACCAGCACGAAGTTGTTGACCAGCACCGTGCCGATGAGGAGCGGGAACAGGTCGGTCATTTCTCGGGCTCCTCGGGAAGCGGTGAGCGCTGCGCGGCAAGCACGGTGGACGCATCCAGCCAGTGGGCTCCGCTCACCGCCTGGCCTTCGGCGTCACTTCACCGGCATGCCGGCCTGTGCACCATCGTCGACGTCGAGCAGGAACAGCTCGCCACCGCCGCTGCCGGCGCTGAGGATCATGCCCTCGGACACGCCGAAGCGCATCTTGCGCGGGGCGAGGTTGGCGATGAAGACGACATGGCGGCCGACCAGCTTTTCCGGCTCGCCGTAGGCGGCGCGGATGCCGGAAAAAATCTGCCGCTTGCCCAGCGCGCCGGCATCCAGCTCGAAGCGCAGCAGCTTGTCCGAGCCCTCGACGAACTGGCAGGCCAGCACCTTGCCGATGCGCAGGTCGAGCTTGGCGAAGTCGTCGATGGAGACGGTCGCGCTGCCCGCGTTCTGTGCAGGGGCGGCGGAGGCCGCGGCGGGCTCGGCGGCGGTGGCAGGCGCGGTCGCGGCCTCCATTGTCCCCGTAGTATTCCGGGTTTGCTGCAGGGATTCCTTGCTGGCTTCGGTCATGGCATCGATCTGCTTGGGGTCGATCCGCGTCATCAGCGGCTCGAAGGGGTTGATGACGTGGGCGAGCAGCGGGGCGGCGATGTCGCTCCACTGCCTCACCGGTGCGGCGAGGAAGGCCTCGGCCCTGGCGGTGGTCGCCGGCAGCACTGGCTTCAGACCGGCGGCCAGCACGCGGAACAGGTTCAGGCCCTGGGTACAGACTGCCTGCAGCTCGGCAGCACGGCCGTCCTGCCTGGCGATCAGCCACGGTTTCTTCTCGTCGATGTAGCGGTTGGCCTCGTCGGCCAGCGCCATCACCTGGCGGATGGCACGGCTGTATTCGCCCTCGGCATAGCTGGCGCGCACTTCGTCGAGCGCGCCGACGAAGCGCGAATACATCGCCGGCTCGGGCAGTTCCGCGGCGAGTCGGCCGTCGCAACGCTTGGCGATGAAGCCGGCGCAGCGGCTGGCGATGTTGACGAACTTGCCGACCAGGTCGGCGTTGACGCGGGCGGTGAAGTCCTCGAGGTTGAGGTCGAGGTCGTCCACGCCGGCGCCGGTCTTGGCGGCGAAGTAGTAGCGCAGCGGCTCCGGCGGCAGGTGCTCCAGCCAGGTGCGGGCCTGGATGAAGGTGCCGCGCGACTTGCTCATCTTGGCGCCGTTGACGGTGAGGTAGCCGTTGACGTGCAGCGCGGTCGGCGTGCGCAGGCCGGCGCCGTGCAGCATCGCCGGCCAGAACAGGCCGTGGAAGTTGATGATGTCCTTGCCGATGAAGTGGTGCATCTCGGTCGTGCTGCCGGCGGCGAGGAAGGCGTCGAAGTCGATGCCGCGCTTCTCGCAATAGGCCTTGAAGCTCGCCAGGTAGCCGATCGGCGCGTCGAGCCAGACGTAGAAGAACTTGCCCGGCGCGTCGGGAATCGGGAAGCCGAAGTAAGGCGCATCGCGCGAGATGTCCCAGTCGCGCAGGCCACCGTCCACCCACTCCATCAGTTTCGCTTTGACCGCCGGGTGGGCGACATTGCCTGCCAGCCATTGGCGCAGGAAATCCTCGAACTTGCCCAGCGTGAAGAAGTAGTGCTCCGAATCGCGCAGCTCGGGCACGGCGCCGGACACCACCGAGCGCGGGTTTTTCAGGTCGGTCGGCGCATAGGCCTTGCCGCAGACCTCGCAGTTGTCGCCGTACTGGTCGGCCGCGCCGCAGTTGGGGCACTCGCCCTTGACGTAGCGGTCGGGCAGGAACATCCCGCGCACCGGGTCGTAGAGCTGCTGGATCGAGCGGCGTGCGATGTAGCCACCGGCGCGCAGCGCCAGGTAGATCTGGGTGGCCAGCGCGCGGTTCTCGTCCGAGTGGGTGGAGTGGTAATGGTCGAAGGCGACGCCGAAGTCGGCGAAGTCGCGCTCGTGGTCGGCCTGGATGCCGGCGATGAAGTCCTCCGGGGCCATCCCGGCCTTCTCGGCGGCGAGCATGATCGGCGTGCCGTGGGCGTCGTCGGCACAGATGAAATGCGCGGTGCCGCCCTCCAGGCGACGGGCGCGCACCCAGATGTCGGCCTGGATGTAGCCGACCAGGTGGCCGATGTGCAGCGGCCCGTTGGCGTAGGGTAGGGCGCAGGTGACGAGGGCGGGGGCAGGACGGGTCATGACGTGAGGCTTGGGACGAAGGCGGAATTATCACCGATCGGACGCCGCCGGGCAGCGGGCCGCTGACGCCGAAAGACGAAGCCCGGCACACGGCCGGGCTTCGGAGTGGCGGAACGCCGCGGGTCTGCCGGTCCAGGCTCAGCTGCCCGCCTGGCTCAGACCGCATTCCGAGCCGAGGAAGGACTCGATCAGGCTCAGGGTCTGCTTCTGATGGCGCGGATACCAGGGCAGGCTGTGCGGCATGTCCGGGATCAGTTCGAACCTGGCCGGCACCTTGCCCTTGACCGCATTGTAGAAGTCACGGGCATGGAAGGCCGGGGTGCGCACGTCGCGATCGCCGACGTACAGCAGGACCGGAATGTTGGCCTTGTCGGTGTTGCGCATCGGGTCCATGCCTTTCACGGTCCGGCCCTGCAGGATGCGCTGCAGCCGGCTCTCGCCCCAGCGGTTGGAGAGTCGGGCCAGGTCGGTGACCGGGGCGCCGGAGATGGCGCAGCGGTAAGGGCTGTCGGGACGGACCACCGCGGCCGCCGCGGCGAATCCGCCGTAGGAATAGCCGAAGATCACCAGCCGCTTGGGGTCGGCGATGCCCTGTTCGACCAGCCAGCGCGCGCCATCGTCCTTGTCGTCTTGCATTTTCTGCCCCCACTCGGCATCGCCGGCCAGCCAGAGCTGGCGGCCGAGCCCGGCCGAGCCGCGGTATTGCGGGCGCAGCACGGCGAAGCCGCGGGAGGTGAAGAACGGAACCCAGCCGGTGGCATCCCAGTCGCCGAAG
>JBEQAM010000227.1:3891-4249 GCA_041640375.1 Rehaibacterium sp.
GGACCAAGGGCCGCCGTGCGGATGACTCACCGTCGGCAGTGGGCCCTGTTCCTTGCTCCCGCCGGCCGGCAGGTCGAGGATGGCGGGAATCTGCAGGCCGTCGCGGGCCGGGTAGGTCACCCAGCGTTGCTCACCGATGCTGTCCGGGTCGATGCCCGGACGCTCGCTGCCCAGCGTCGCCACGCGCTTGCCGTCGAGCAGCAGGTGGTAGGTCGGCGGGTGCTTCGGGCTCTCGGTCGCGAACAGCAGCTTGTCCCAGCCGATCCATTCGATGCACTGGAACAAATGCTCGCGCCGCTCCGGATCCTCCATCGGCTGCGTCGTCCACCAGATATGGTCCTTGATGTATTCCGACGGC
>JBEQAM010000228.1:0-4248 GCA_041640375.1 Rehaibacterium sp.
TGGCACGACCACCCCGGTCGGATTGTTCGGCGAGCACAGGAAGACGATCCGCGCGCCACCGTCGCGCGCCGATGCGATGACGGCGTCGATGTCCAGCGTCCAGCCGTCGGCGGCGTCGATCAGCGGCACCTCGATGCGCCGCGCGTCCTGCAGGCGGGCACAGACCGCATACATGCCGAAGGTCGGCGGCGCGAGCACCACCGCGTCCCGGCCGGCACGGCACAGCGCGCGCACCAGCAGGTCGATGGCCTCGTCACTGCCACGACTGATCAATACCCGCTCCTCATCCACCGCGTAGAGCGCGGCCAGCCCCGCGCGCAGCGCGGCCGGCTGCGGGTCGGGATAACGGTTGAGGCCGAGGCCGCCGTCGGCCGGCGAGGGCCACGGACTCTCGTTGGCGTTGAGCCACACCGAACCGCCGTGGCCACTGCGGCGCGCCGAGCCGTAGCCGGCGAACTCGCGCAGATCCTCGCGCACCAGGTCGAGCACACCGTTCATGCCGATGCTCCGGCGCGTTCGATCCGCAGCGTCACCGCGCGCTCGTGCGCACCCAGCGATTCGGCGCGCGCCAGCGTCGCCGCACAGGGGCCGATGACGCGCAGCCCCTCCGCGCTCACCTCCTGTACGCTGATCGCGGTCTGGAAGCTGGCGACGCTGACGCCGCTGTAGGCCCGCGCCGCGCCGCCGGTCGGCAGCACGTGATTGGTGCCCGAGCAGTAGTCACCCAGGGCTTCGGGTGCGTAGTCGCCGAGAAAGACCGAGCCGGCCGACCGCACCCGATCCAGCCAGGCGCGTGGCTCGCGCAGGGCGAGGATCAGGTGCTCGGGTGCATAGGCGTTGCTGAGATCGAAGGCGTCCTCCAGCCGGTTCACCTTGATCAGCCGGGCGTGCTCCAGCGCACGCCGGGCGATGTCGGCCCGCGGCAGCGCAGCGAGCTGGCGGGCGAGGGCTTCGAGCGCGGCGGCCAGCAGCATCCCGGAGTCGCTGGCGAGGATCACCTGCGAGTCTGGCCCGTGCTCGGCCTGCGAGAGCAGATCGGCGGCGACGAAGTCGGGGTCGGCGCCGGCGTCGGCGATCACCAGCACCTCGGAGGGCCCGGCCGGCATGTCGATGGCGGCGCCGTCGGCATCCTGCGCGACCAGTTGCTTGGCCGCGGTGACGTAAGCGTTGCCCGGGCCGAACAACTTGTCGCACTTGGGCACGCTCTGGGTGCCGTAGGCCATCGCAGCGATCGCCTGTGCGCCGCCGAGCTTGAACACGCGGCCGATCCCGCACAGTCGCGCCGCCACCAGCACCGCCGGATCGGCACTGCCGTCGGTGCGCGGCGGCGTGCACAGCACCACCTCCTGACAACCAGCCAGAGCCGCCGGCACGCCCAGCATCAGGGCGGTCGACGGCAACGGGGCGCTGCCGGCCGGCACGTACAGGCCGACCCGGGGGATCGGCCGGATCAGCCGCCCGCAGCGCACGCCAGGCGCGGTCTCGATCTCGAATTCGCGCGCCATGCCGGCACGGTGCCAGGCCGCGATGCGCTCACGCGCTTCGCACATCGCCCGTTTCAATCCGTCGTCGATGGCGAGCTCGGCGGTGGCGAACTCGTCCTCGCCGACCGCGAAATCGGCCAGTTCGACGCCGTCGAAGCGGCGGGTGAGCGCGCGCAGCGCGACATCGCCGTCGGCGCGCACCTGGGCGATGACGCGCTCGGCGGCAGTGCGCACCTCGGCGGCGACCGCAGCCGTGGCACGGCGCAGTACGGCCGCGCGGCCGGCGGCATCGAGGCAGTCCCAGTCGACCAGGTTCAGCGGAAGCGCGGTCGCGTTCATGCCAGCATCTGCTCCACCGGCAGCACCAGCAGCCCGCGGGCGCCGGCGCGTTTCATGTCCTCCAGCCGTTGCCAGGTGATGGCCTGTCGGCAGACCGCCTGCAGCGCAACCTCGGAAGCGGCGCCGTCGATCTGCATCACGGTCGGCGGCTCGGCGTCCGGCAGCAGCCGCATCAAGGCCGGCAGCGCCGTGCGCGGCGCCTGGAACATCACCAGCTTGCTGCCCTGCACGCGCAGCACGCCGTCGAGCCGGCGCAGCAGCAGCGCGGCCAGTTCGGCGCGCTCGTCGACGAAGGCGGCGGCGGGGCCGGCCAGCACCGCCTCGCTCTCCACCAGCACTTCGACCTCGCGCAACTGGTTGGCGGCCAGGGTGGCACCGGTCGAGACCAGATCGCAGATCGCTTCGGCCTGGCCGAGGCGCGGCGCGATCTCGACCGAGCCGGACAGCACCACCGGCTCGGCATCGATGCCCTTGGCCCGCAGCCAGCGCCCGAGCAGTTGCGGGTAGCTGGTGGCGATGCGCTTGCCGGCGAGCATGTCCGGACCGCGCCAGTCCCAGTCCTGGGGTACTGCCAGCGACAGCCGGCAACGGCCGAAGCCGAGCGCGCGCAGCTCGCGGAAGGCCTCGCCTTGGCCACGCGCGCGCCGTTCCTCGGCCTGCTCGTCGAGCACGTTGCGGCCGACCACACCCAGGTCGCACACGCCCTCGGCGATCAGGCCGGGGATGTCGTCGTCGCGCACCAGCAGCAGGTCGATGGGCAGGGATTCGCCGTAACAGAACAGGCGGTCGCGGCTCTCGCGGAAGCTCAAGCCGGCGCGCGCGAGCAGGTCGCGCGCCGGGTCGGCGAGACGGCCGGATTTTTGAATGGCAATACGCAGGCGGTCGCGCGACTTCATGTCGCCTCCGGAGGAAGTCAAGGAATGTTCAGTGCGCTTCGGCGTCGCCGTGCGCGTAGCCGAGCCGCTCGGCGGCCAAGCGGTAGCCGCCGGCACCGAGCTCGACGCAGCGGGCGACACGGCCGATCGTGGTCACGCTCACTGCGGTGCGGTCGTGGATCTCGCGATAGGGCAGGCCCTCGAGCAGCAGCGGCACGACCCGCCAGCGATCGGCCAGCGCCTGCAACTCGGCCGGCGTGCACAGATCTTCGAGAAAGGCCCGCATCTCGGCCGGCGTGCGCGTGCTGAGCAGGGCGGCGACCAGCGCGTCGAAGGCGCTGTCGTCGGTAATCTCGGGAGGAATGGTTCGGCGCTTCATATGGCTTGATGTGATAACGCGCTGTTACATTAACGCATTGATCGGATCATGGCAAGCACGGCCGCTTGGCCATCGGCAACGAGCGGGTTAAGGTTCGATCATCGTCCGGGGAGGGACTCCCATGTCGCGTTGCCGGCTCGCGATCATCGCTGCGCTGGCGCTGCTCTTGGGCGGCACGCTGGCGTGGGGCTATACGCCGGCGTTCATAGAACCGGGCCAGCGTTCGCTCGATCTGGCCCCGCACCTGGGCTGGCACCACGAGGCCGATGCCACCGCCGATGCCGAGTCGATGTTCGCCGAGGCCGCGCGCGGCGGCTTCGACCCGCTGCCCAACGGCCGTGCCAACTTCGGCTTCCGCAGCGGCGCGTTCTGGTTCCATGCGTCGATCGAGAACCACAACGCGGCCGAAACGCGCTGGCTGCTCGTCCAGCTGTACCCGCTCAGCGACAGCATCGATGTCTGGCTGCGCCATGCCGACGGCCGTACCGTGCACCAGGCCTCGGGCGACCGCATGCCCTTCAGTCACCGTGCGATCAAGTACCGGCATCCGAACTTCTGGCTGGATCTGCCGACCAGTGAGCGGGTGGATCTGCTGGTACGGGTCCAGAGCCAGAGCTCGATGCAGGTGCCGCTGGTACTGCACACCCCCGCCGCCTTCGCCGAACTGGCCCGCGATGCGCAGCTGAGCATCGGCATCTACTACGGGATCCTGCTCGCGCTGTTCTTCTACAACCTGATCCTGTGGGTATCGCTGCGCGATCCGAGCTACTTCTGGTACATGTTCCACATCTCGGCCTTCGGTCTGGTGCTGTTCTGCCTGAACGGTCTGGCTTTCGAATACCTGTGGCCGAATTCGCCCTGGCTGCAGGACCGTTGCGTGCCGGTATCGATCTGCATCGCACAAATCGGGATGCAGCAGTTCGCGCGCATCTTTCTGGAACTCGACCAGCGCTGGCCGGCGGGCAGCCGGGTCGGCCTGGCGCTCATCGGGCTGTTCGTCGCGCTCGGTATCGCCTCGCTGGTGCTGCCCTACCGCGTCACCACGCCGATCGCCTCGGCGGCGGTGCTGCCGAGCGTGGCCTGGATCGTGGTCGTGAGCATCGTCGCGCTGCGCCGCGGCTACGCGCCGGCGCGGCTGTTCCTGCTGGCCTGGTCGATGTTCCTGGTCGGC
>JBEQAM010000229.1:0-4237 GCA_041640375.1 Rehaibacterium sp.
TCGAGGTCCTGATCAACGCCTACCGGATCGGCGACCGCCACCTCTTCGATGCCTTTCTGCACGACGTTTCCGAGCGCCGCCGCGAGTACGAGCACCTGCGCCAGCGCGCCCTCTACGACCCGCTGACCAATCTGCCCAACCGCTACCTGTTCCGCGACAACCTGCAACGTGCGCTGCAGCTCGCCGGCGCCACCCCCGACCGGCTCGCCGTGGCCTTCATCGACATCGACGACTTCAAGAGCATCAACGACCGTTACGGCCACGACGTCGGCGACGAAGTGCTCTGCACCACTGCCAGCCGGCTGCGCGAGACGGTGCGCCCGCGCGATACGGTGGCGCGGCTGGCCGGCGACGAGTTCGTGATCCTGCTCGAAGGACTCGACTTGGCCAGCATCAACGCGGCGCGCATCGCCGAGAAAGTGCTCGCGGCCTTCGCCGCGCCCTGCCGTATCGGCGGCCATGAACTGCCGATCGTGCTGAGCATCGGCGTGGCCGTGCACGACGACGCGCGGGATTCGCTGGAAACGCTGCTCAGGCGCGCCGACCAGGCCATGTACGCCGCCAAGCAGGCCGGCGGCGGCTATCGCATCGCCTTGCGCTGATCGCCCGTCCGTGCGATCTGCGGATTTTTCGCGGCGCAACGGCGGCGCGTGCAGCCTGTAACTTGAAGCTCGCCCGGTCGCGCGACCTCGGTGGCTCAGGCGCGGCCAGGCCGGCATCGCGTGCCGGCATCGGCAACCGGAAGTTTGCCAGGCCGGCGCGCCTGGCGAACAATCGCGCGGTTCCAGTCGCGGCCGCCGGGCCGCCGGGAGTCGTCGCCATGACCTCGCCGCACGCCGCCTTCGCGCAACGCCTGCAACAGGCCCTCGATCTGGCCGGAATCGAAAAAGGCCGCGGCCGCACGGCGCGCCTGGCCGCGCTCTACGGCGTCTCGCGCGAAACCGCACGCAAATGGCTCGGCGGCCTGTCGTTGCCGGAGCTGGAGCGGATGATCGACATGGCCACCCGCTTCGAGGTGGCGCTGGATTGGCTGGCGACCGGCCGCGGTACGCCCGCCCCGGGTGCACGCGTCGGCGAGCCGCACGCGCTGTACGGCGTGCAGGACCGCGACGAGGCGCGTCTGCTCGGCCTGATCCGGCGCCTGCCGCGCGAGAAGCGAATGGCGCTGCTGACCCTGCTCGATCGCGACTGAGCCCTGTTCCGCGACCAGTTCGCCCGACCCGCCGGCCTCGGCCGGCAGGTCGCGGTACTTCGGCAGGCCGCCGCGGATCGGCAGCACCGTCTGACGGTAGTGCACGTGGACGGCTGGCTCGAAGGCGAAGCCCTCCAACAGCGCGGCGTAGACGTCGGTCAACCCCATCCCCGGGTGCTCGGTGAGCACATGACCGCCACAGCGGCGGCACCATTTGCGCAGGCTGTGCTCGGTCTTGTGGAACCGCTCCAGCACATCCCCTGCCGCGGACCACGCGCACCGCCTCCGGCTTCCACAGCATGAAGGCATCAACCGGCCCGGCCGACCAGTGCCGGCAGGATTCGCAGTGGCAGCAATCCATCCGTGCCGGTTCGCCGACGACCTCGACCCGTACCGCGCCGCAGAAGCAGCCGCCCCGGGAGTGGGAGTTGCCGGCCATGATCGCTCTGCGTCCTCGGCAGGTAGCGTTTCCAACGCGCGGCCCTGGCCGCGGCGGCCATCCCGCCGGTCGCCGCAACGCCGACCGGCCGCCTCAACCGCGCTTGTGCACCCAGCCCGGCAGCAGCGTCGCCGGGTCGATGGCGACGGTGTCGTCGAAGCGCACGCCGTTCGCCTTGAGCAGCGTCTGCAAGCGGCCGGACTTGAAGGCATCGAACACCTCGTTGCAGCCGCCGACGAACTCGCCGCCGACGAACACCTGCGGGATCGTGACCAGGCCGGTGCGCGCGCGCAGCGCGGCGCGGATGTGGTTGCCGCGGTCGTCCTTCTGGTAGGCGGTGGAGTCCAGGTCGATCGCGCGGTAGGGGATGCCGCAGCGGGCGAACAGCTTGCGCACCGCCCAGCAGAACTCGCACCACTCCAGCGCGAACAGCACCAGCGGCTGCTGGCGGTCGCCGAGCACCTGGCGCATGAAGTCCTCGATCTGGGCCGGCACCGGCGCCGGTGCGGCTGCCGCGGCGGGCGGCGGCGGGGTCGGCGCGTCGAAGCGGGCCGAGGGCGTGGAGCGCGACAGTTCCCATTCGGCCTCGTCCATCTCCGCGCCGACGCCCTCGAACAGCGGCGTGCTCAGGTAGCGCTCGCCGGTGTCCGGCAGCATGCACAGAATGGTGCTGCCCGGCGCCGCTTCGCGCGCGATCGCCAGCGCGCCGGCGAAGGTGGCGCCGGCCGAGATGCCGACGAAGATGCCCTCCTGCCGCGCCAGCTCGCGCGACAGCCGCAGCGCGTCGTTGCCGTCGATCGGCAGGATGCGGTCGATGTGGTGCGCGGCAACGGCATCCTCGGCGAGCTGGGGGATGAAGTCCGGCGTCCAGCCCTGCATCAGGTGCGGGCGCGCCATCGGGTGGCTGGCGGCGATCGCGCCGTCCGCATGCCGCGCCTGCGGGATGCCGCTGCCGAGCAGCGGCGAATTGTCCGGCTCGCAGACGATCACCTTCACCTCCGGTCGCCGCGCCTTGAGCACGCGCGAGACGCCCTTGAGCGTGCCGCCGGTGCCGTAGCCGGTCACCCAGTAGTCCAGCCGCTCGCCGTCGAAGTCGGCGAGGATCTCCTCGGCGGTGGTGCGCGAGTGCATGTCGGCGTTGGCCTCGTTCTCGAACTGCCGGCACAGGAACCAGCCGTGCTTCTCGGCCAGCTCCACCGCCTTGGCCAGCATGCCGCTGCCACGCAGGGCAGCCGGCGTCAGCACCACCTTGGCACCGAGAAAGCGCATCAGCCGGCGCCGCTCGATGCTGAAGTTCTCCGCCATCGTCACCACCAGCGGGTAGCCCTTGGCCGCGCACACCAGCGCCAGGCCGATGCCGGTGTTGCCGCTGGTCGCCTCGATCACGGTCTGGCCGGGCTTGAGCTGGCCGGCGCGCTCGGCGGCCTCGATCACGCCCAGCGCGAGGCGGTCCTTGACCGAGCCCATCGGGTTGAAGGATTCGAGCTTGACGTACAGGTTCACGTCCGGCGGCGCGAGGCGGTGGATGCGCACCACCGGCGTGTTGCCGACGGTGGCGAGGATGCTGTCGTACTTGCGTGGCATGGGCGGGTTCCGTGGCGGGGAAGGCGCCGCATCGCAGCGGCTGCGTGAGGCAGAACGCGATCGATTCGAACGTCCGGCCCAGTATGGATTTATCCTTGCCGATGTACCCGCCCGGCAGGAGCCTCGCCATGGCCCGCCCGCGATACCTGTTCCACCTTCCGCTGCTGCTGCCGCTGGTGGCCGCGGCCCAGCCCGGCCCCGCGTTGCAGGCGCATTACCGCGACCTGTCCGGCAGCGCCTTCGGCGATGCCCGGCTGCACGGCCGCGAACACGGCCTGCGCCTTTGGGCCGGCGAGTTCGCGCAGGGTGACGGCCGGCTCGCGCCGGCGCTCGACTATGCCTACACCCGCTACGAATACACCGGCCTGCCCTCGCGCAACCGCGACCTGCACCGGCTGGCCCTCGACCTGGCCTGGACGCGCGAGGACGCACGCACCCTGCACTTCGCCCTGACGCCGGTGGTGGCGACCTCGTCCAACGTGTTCAAGGACCTGTTCGCACGCGGCAGCGGCCGCGACCTCGACCTGCACGCGCGGCTGTGGCTCGCGCAGCCCCCCGCAGCCGATGGCATCGGCTGGCGCGCGGGCCTGCGCCGCGACGATACCTTCGGCCGTCCACGCGTATACCCGCTGCTGGCCGCCCTGTGGCACGGCGACCGCGTCGCCGCCGAACTCGGCTGGCCAGCCTCGCAGATCCAATGGACGCCCGTGCACGGCTGGCAGTTCGGCGCGCAGCTCGCCCCCGCCGGCCGCCGCTGGCACGTGGTCAGCGACGAACGCGACGGCGCGCGCTTCCACTACCGCCAACAGGCCTGGCATGGCGCGCTGGGCGCGCACTGGTCGCCGACCGCGCGCTGGCGGCTGTCGCTGCGGGCCGGCGTCGAGTTCGAGCGCCGACACCGCTTCGAGGACGACACCGGCGCCTTGGTCGACCGCCGGCCCGGCAATGCGCGCTTCGTCGAGCTGGGCGTGCGCTACGGGCGCGACTGAGCCCGCTCAGGGATGCTCGGCCTCGACATGCAC
>JBEQAM010000230.1:0-4204 GCA_041640375.1 Rehaibacterium sp.
CGCGCAGCCCGCTGGACGGCGTCGGCGCGCACATCCCGCGCGGGCAATTGCGTGACTGGATCGTCGGCAGCGAGGCGGTGGCGGATGCGCTCGCGCCCCGGGTACGGGCGGCCAAGCAGCCGTATGCGGACATCCCTGCCGCCGAGATGGACGCCTTGGTGGCTTATCTGGCCAGCCTGGACGGCAGCGAGTGAGGTCGGGGAGCGCACATCGGGAGTCGGAAGTCCGGAAAGCATCGGGTCGTCGCCGGCGCTCGCGCATACGCCGCCGCGGCTCCTGAGGGCTTCGGGGTCCCGGATGCCGGCGCCCGCGCGCATGGGCAACGGCGGTAGCATGTCCGCGTGACCGCCAACGCCTCCATCCGCGTCTACCAGACCGCCGAGCACAGCTGCGGCTACTGGCCCGAGCGCAGCGCGCGCGACCTGGTGCTGGACCCGCAAGACGCGCAACTGCCGGCGCTGTACGCGGGCGCGCTGGCAATGGGCTTCCGCCGCTCGGGCGCACACGTGTACCGGCCGCATTGCCCGGGCTGCCGCGCCTGCGTGGCGCTGCGCATCCCGACCGCCGACTTCGTTCCCGACCGCAGCCAGCGCCGCTGCCTGCGCCGCAACGCCGACCTCACGCTGCACATCGCACCGGCCCGGCGCAGCGACGAGCATTTCGCGCTGTACACGCGCTACCTCAAACACCGCCACCCGAACGGCGGCATGGACAACGCCATGCCGGAGGACTTCGACCTGTTCCTGACCTGCCCCTGGAGCCCGACCCACTTCCTCGAGATCCGCCACGACGGCCGCCTGCTCGGCGTGGCGGTGACCGACGTGCTGCCCGATGCGCTGTCGGCCGTCTATACCTTCTTCGAGCCGGACGAGGCCGCGCGCGGGCTGGGCACCTTCGCCATCCTGCAGCAACTGCGCTGGGCACGCGCGGAGGGACGGCGCTACCTGTACTTGGGCTACTGGATCGCCGGCCATCCGAAGATGGACTACAAGACCCGCTTCCGACCGCACGAGCGCCTGCAGCGCGGACTGTGGGTGGAGCACCGCTGACACGCCGCGACACGCGACCGTCGCCCGCGCATGCGAGAATCCGCGCCCATGCGCACTCTCATCCTCATCCTGAGCTTCGCCCTGCTCGCCGCCTGCGGCCGCAGCCCCGACACCGCCATCGACGAGGCCGCCGTGTCCGAGCCGCCCGAGCCCACCGTTCGCTTCGCCACCTACAACGTCTCCCTGTACAGCACCGAACCCGGCGGTCTGATCGCCCGGCTGGAAGCCGGCGACGAGGATGCCCGCAGGATCGCCGCCGTCATCCAGCGCCAGCGTCCCGACGTGCTGCTGCTCAACGAGTTCGACTACGACGCCGAGCACCGCGCCGCCGACCTGTTCCAGCGCGACTACCTGGAAGTCGGCCAGCACGGCGAGCAGCCGATCCGCTACCCCTACCGCTATCTGGCCCCGGTCAACACCGGCGTACCGAGCGGCCTGGACCTGGACCGGGACGGCCGCAGCGACGGCCCGGCCGATGCCTGGGGCTTCGGCCATCAACCCGGCCAATACGGCATGCTGGTGCTGTCGCGCCACCCGATCGACGCCGCCGCCGTGCGCAGCTTCCAGCACTTCCTGTGGAAGGACCTGCCCGATGCGCTGGAGCCGCAGGTGCCGGACACCGGCGCGCCCTGGTATCCGCCCGAGGTGTGGGAGCAGTTGCGGTTGAGTTCGAAGTCGCACTGGGACGTGCCGGTCGATACGCCGCTCGGCCGCGTGCATTTCCTCGTCTCGCATCCGACCCCGCCGGTGTTCGACGGCCCCGAGGACCGCAACGGCCGCCGCAATCACGACGAGATCCGGCTGTGGGCCGAGTACATTTCCGGCCAGCCGCTGGCGTGGCTGTACGACGACGCCGGCCGCCGCGGCGGCCTGGATCGCGATGCGCTGTTCGTGATCGCCGGCGACCTCAACGCCGACCCGCTCGACGGCGACAGCGTGCCGGGCGCAATCCAGCAACTGCTGGACCACCCGCGCGTGCTGCGCTACCCGCCCCCGCGCAGCGAAGGCGCGGTCGTGGCTGCGCAAGCCGCCGGCGAAGCCAACCTGGCCCACCGGGGTGAGCACGCCCACGATACCGGCAACTTCGGTCCTCGCGTCGGCAACCTGCGCATCGACTATGTGCTGCCCTCGGTCGGGCTGCAGGTGCGCGACAGCGGCGTGTTCTGGCCGCGCCCGGACGAGCCAGGCTACGACTGGACGCTGGCCAGCGACCACCACATGGTGTGGGCCGACGTCGCGCGGGAGCAAACGCGATGACCCTGCCGGCCGCCGCTCTTGCCTGGATGCGGCTTCGGTCGTGATCGCAGCCTCCGGTCGCGGCCGGAGCCACGCCTGCCAAGCGCACGCTCGATGGTCACCGCGGCCATCTCCGCGGGAGCCGCCAGGGCGGCGATGCGCAAGCCACCGGATTGCCGGTCGCGGCCATCCCCGCTGCCACAGCACCGTGGCTCGTGTATTCGATGCGGGCCCCTGTCCGCGCTCCTGACGGCCAACCGCTTCAGCGCAGCTCCACCCGCAGCGCCTCGGCCGCCTGGCGCGCCCTGACGCGGGCCTCGTCGATGCTCTCGCCGCGCGCCAGCGTCACCGCGACCCGGCGCCGTCCCTCCACCCGCGGCTTGCCGAACAGCCGCAGTGCGGTGTCCGGCTGCGCCAGCGCGGCGTCGACGTGGTGGAACACCGGCACGCCATGGCCCTCGGCCAACACCGCGCACGAAGCCGAGGGGCCGAGCTGGCGCAGGTTGGGTATCGGCAGGCCGAGGATGGCCCGCGCATGCAGGGCGAATTCGCTCAGCTCCTGCGAGATCAGCGTCACCAGCCCGGTGTCGTGCGGGCGCGGGCTGACCTCGCTGAACCACACCTCATCGCCCTTCACGAACAGCTCGACACCGAAGATGCCCCAGCCGCCGAGGTTGTCGGTGACGGTGCGGGCGATGCGCTGCGCGCTCTCCAGCGCCCTGGCGCTCATCGGCTGCGGCTGCCAGCTCTCGCGGTAGTCGCCGTCGACCTGCAGGTGACCGATCGGCTCGCAGAAAGTGGTGCCGTCGCGGTGACGCACGGTCAGCAGGGTGATCTCGTAGTCGAAGTCGATGAAGCCCTCGACGATCACCCGTCCCTGCCCGGCGCGGCCGCCGCTCTGCGCGTACTCCCAGGCCTCGTCGATCTCGGCCTCCGAACGCACCGTGCTCTGGCCCTTGCCCGAACTGGACATCACCGGCTTGACCACGCACGGCAGGCCGAGCTCGGCGACGGCGAGGCGGTAGTCGTCGAGCGTATCCACGAAGCGGTAGGGTGAGGTCGGCAAGCCCAGCGTCTCGGCGGCGAGGCGGCGGATGCCTTCGCGATCCATGGTCAGCCGCGCGGCACGCGCGGTCGGGACCACCTTCAGGCCGTGCGGCTCCAGCTCGACCAGGGTCTGGGTGTGGATGGCCTCGATCTCGGGCACCACCAGGTCGGGCTTCTCCTGCGCGATCAGCGCCTTGAGCAGGGCCGGGTCGAGCATGTTGAGCGTGTGGCAGCGGTGTGCCACCTGCATCGCCGGCGCGTCGTCGTAGCGGTCGGCGGCGACCACTTCCACACCCAGCCGCTGCAGTTCGATCGCCACCTCCTTGCCGAGCTCGCCCGAACCGAGCAGCAGCACGCGGAAGGCATGCTTCGACAGGGGCGTACCGAGGGTGACGGACTGGGACATGGCGGGCTCCGGCGACGGGGAGGCGCAATTGTAGCGGGCGTGCACACGGCGCAGCGGCCTTCCGTTCAGCCTCGCGATTCACCCGGCAAAAGCGATCTGCGATGCTGCCGGCTCCCCGGTTTCCCGCGTTCGCCATGCGCCTGCTCCGCCTCGCCGTGCCGCTGCTCCTGCTGTGTCCATGCCTGCCCGTCCACGCCGGCGAGCGCTGGGCCGAGGCCGAACTGGCCGGGCTGGTCACCGACGCGCGACTGGACGAGATCAGCGGGCTGGCGGTATCGCATCGCCACCCCGGCGTGCTGTGGACACACAATGACAGCGGCGATGGCGCCATGCTGCACGCGATGTCCGAGCGGGGCGCACACCTGGCCACGATCGGGATCGAGGGCGTGCGCAATATCGACTGGGAGGACCTGGCGGGCTTCGAGCGCGACGGCCGCCACTACCTGCTGATCGCCGACACCGGCGA
>JBEQAM010000231.1:0-4204 GCA_041640375.1 Rehaibacterium sp.
CGCGCGGACGCGAGCGGACGTGTCGTCGGGTCCGACTGTTAAACTGCATCTCTTTTCCCGATGCCGGATCCGAGCCCCATGCGCGAGCTGTACCCCGAGATCGAGCCTTTCGACAGCGGCATGCTGGCGGTCGACGACCGCCACACGATCTATTACGAACAGTGTGGGAATCCCGCCGGCAAGCCGGTGGTGATCCTGCACGGCGGGCCGGGGGCGGGCTGCAGCGCGAAGATGCGGCGCTTCCACGATCCCGAGGCCTACCGCATCGTGCTGTTCGACCAGCGTGGTGCGGGCCGCTCGACGCCGCATGCCGATCTGGTCGACAACACCACCTGGCACCTGGTGTCGGACATCGAGAGGTTGCGCCAGCATCTCGGGGTCGCACGCTGGCAGGTGTTCGGCGGCAGCTGGGGCTCGACACTGGCGCTGGCCTATGCGCAGGCGCACCCGAAGGTCGTGACCGAGCTGGTGCTGCGCGGCATCTTCATGCTGCGGCGCTGGGAGCTGGAGTGGTTCTACCAGGAGGGCGCCTCGCGGCTGTTCCCGGACGCCTGGGAGCACTACCTCGCGCCGATCCCGGCGGTGGAGCGGCACGACCTGATCTCCGCTTACCACCGCCGCCTGACCTCGCCCGACGAGGCCACGCGGCTGGATGCGGCGCGCGCCTGGTCGGTGTGGGAGGCAGCGACCAGCTTCCTGCGTCAGGATCCGGGCTTCATGGCCTCGCACGAGGATCCCCACTTCGCGCTCGCCTTCGCGCGCATCGAGTGCCACTACTTCGTCAATGGCGGCTTCTACGAGGTCGAGGATCAGCTGCTGCGCGACGCGCACCGGCTCAAGGACATCCCCGGCACGATCGTGCACGGCCGCTACGATGTGGTCTGCCCTTTGCAGAACGCCTGGGAGCTGCACAAGGCCTGGCCGAAGGCGAGGCTGGAGATCTGTCCTGCTTCGGGCCATTCCGCGTTCGAGCCGGAGATCGCCGATGCGCTGGTCCGCGCCACCGACGGCTACCGGTAAGGGGGGCGTGCAAATGCGGCGCGGGTGGCGCTGAAACACCGCCGGGCATGCGGGCCGCGCCTGCGGGCCCCCGTTTTCGCCCTGATTACCGCGCTGCAGGCGCCGCCGAGGCCGGTGTGCCGTCGGGGTTGTGGTCGATGAACCACAGCCCGGCCCACAGCTTGGGATCGAGCGCGTAGCCTTCGGCCATCTTGCGGCACAGCCAGGCGGCGGCTTCGGCGCGCGGCACTTCGTGGACGATGATGTCCTCGGTCTCGTCGCCGCCGCCGGCGTTCAGCCGCGTCAGGCCGTGGGCGCGGACGAAGGCGACCGTCTCGTTGCTCATGCCCGACGAGGTTGGACCGGACATCAGCACCTCGACGCGTTCGGCGGACCAGCCGGTCTCCTCCAGCAGTTCGCGCCTGGCGGCCGCCTCGAGGGTGTCGTGGGCATCGACATCGCCGACCAGGCCGGCCGGCATCTCGATGGTGGGCGCCGCGACCGGGATGCGGTACTGCTCGACGAAGACGACCTTGTCCTCGGGCGTGACCGCGATCACGATCACCGCGCAGCCGGCGTTGGTGCGCTCGGCGTATTCCCAGCGATCGCGCCGTACCAACCGCAGGTATCGGCCTTCGCACATCGTTTCGGGCGGGGGCAGGGTATCCATGGCCTCGATCCTACCTGTGGCGGGGGAAAAGCAGAATCACGCACGCAGAAGGACGGGAGAGAGGCAGGAGAACGCAGAAGCTCGAGGTCGATCAGAAGGCCTCTCTGTCTTCCCGCTGTGTCCCGTTCTGCGTGCGCGCTTTTGCCGTTCAGTGATCCGCCAGGGCTGCGATCCGGCGGCGGGTCATCGGGCCGATGCGCAGGTGGTCGAGCAGCGGCTCCAGTGCGTCGCGGTCGATGCCGCGGCGTTCGGCACGGCCGAGATCGGCCGGCAACGGGGCGTCGCGGGCGATGGTGGCCAATTCGCGGGACAGCAGGGCCTGTTCGCGGTGGGCGGCGATCTTCGCCGCGACCTGCGCCGCGCCGCGCAAACGCAGGTAGGGCACCTCGGCCAGCCGGCGCAGCAGCGCGTCGAGGCTGCCGAAGTGGCCGAGCAGGCTGGCGGCGGTTTTGGGGCCGATGCCCGGGACGCCGGGGATGTTGTCGACGGCATCGCCGGTGAGGCCCAGGTAGTCGGCGATCTGATGCGCGTGCACGCCGTAACGCGCCTTGACGTCGTCATGTCTCCAACGCTGGTTACGGGCGTAGTCCCACTGTTCGTCGCCGGCTTCCAGGAGCTGCGAGAGATCCTTGTCGGCGGAGACGATCAGGCCGCGATGGCCTTGTCCGCGCAGCACGTGCAGGGCGGTGCCGATCAGGTCGTCGGCCTCGTAGCGGCCATCGACCAGTACCGGCAGACCGAGCGCGCGGGCCATCGCCTGGCAGTGCGCGAACTGTCGTTTGAGCGCCTCGGGTGCCGGTTCGCGGTTGGCCTTGTAGGCGGGGTAGAGCGTGTTGCGGAAGCTCGACTCGAGCGCTTCGTCGAAGGCGACGGCAATGTGCCGCGGACGCTCGCGCTCGAGCAGTTCGAGCAGGAAGCGCACGAAGCCATGCACGGCGTTGACCGGCCAGCCGTCGGCATCGGTGAATTCGTCCGGCATCGAATGCCAGGCCCGGAACACGTACAGGCTGGCATCGACCAGATACAGCGGCTGGCCGCTCACGCCGGCGTCCAGTCGCTGAGCAGCTCGCGCGGGTCCGGGCGCGCCCGCTCGGGCGCCGCTTCGCGCGGCGTGCCGATGTGGATGAAGCCGAGCACACGCTCGTGCTCGGTCAGGCCGAGCAGGCCGGTGATGACCGGGTCGTAGGCGGCCCAGCCGGTCAGCCACTGCGCGCCGAAACCCAGTCCCTGCGCGGCCTGCAGCAGCGCGAAGCAGACCGCGCCGCCGGACAGCAACTGCTCCTGCTCGGGGACTTTGTGGCCGGGGGTGAGGCGGGCGATGACCGCGAGGATCAGCGGTGCGTGGGAGAAGCGCTGGCGCTCCTTCTCGATCACCGCCTCGGTGGCGGCCGGATCGCGCTCCAGCGCGCGGCGGGCCAGGGCTTCGCCGAGCGCGTGACGCGCCTGGCCGGCGATGCGCAGGAAACGCCAGGGCGTCAGGCGGCCGTGGTCCGGAACGCGCACGGCGGCGCGCAGCATGGTTTCGAGCTGATCCGGGCGGGGGCCGGGCTCGCCCAGCAGGCGGGAGGGGGTGGAGCGGCGGGTCAGGAGCAGGTCTAGCAGAGTCACAGGTTGACGTTCCGGGTCAGAATTTTCGGTGCGTGCGCAGGAAATTGGCGTAATTGGTCACGTTTTCGTTCGCGGCATCGGCCTAGTCTGACGCCTCGACTGGAGCATCGGCCGGTCGGCCAACCCGCTCGAGGGCAACGCCCATGGACAACATTCGGCCCCATCCTTGCGCCCCGGGCATCGAAGCCTCCGCCGTGAGCGGTGGCGGACGTGATCTGCTGGCGCAGATCGCCGGCCAGTCCCTGCCCCCGCTCGTCCAGGCCCTGGCCAGTGTACTGGACCGGGTCGACGATGCCCTGTTCGACTTCATGCAGAAGTCGGTGCCGGCGCAGGACCAGCCGGGTTTCATGGACGCGATGCGTGTGCTGCGCCGGGAGCGCGCCGGCATCGAGCAGCGGTTCCGTGATCATCTGGCGGGCGCCTTCGCCGCGCTCGCGCGCCGCCAGCCGCAGCTGGCCGAACGCGCCTACGCCAGCCAGGCCGATGGCCTGAGTCTGGTCTCCGAGGACGATCTGGATGTGCAGTTGTCGGCCAAGATGCTGGCCAGCTCGCTGCAGAAGGACTTCGGCGGCGTGCTGGCGCAGCTCGAGCAGCGGCTGGGCTGGCTGGCCGGCAACGTCGAACTCGACGGCGACAGCAATCCGGTCGGCGGCGCACACCTGGCCGCCGCCGTGTACGTGGCGCTGCGGCCGTGCGAGGTCGAGCTGGCGCCGCGTCTGATCCTGTTCAAGATCTGCGAGCGCGAGCTGCCGGCAGGGCTGGAGCCGGCCTACGACGGCCTCAACCGGATGCTGATCGAGGCCGGGGTGCTGCCGCAGCTCAGGCCGGTCAAGGCCCGCAACGCGGAGCCGGCGCAGGCCAGGGACGAAACACCCCAGGAGGCATCGCCGGCGGCCGACAGGGAGGCGTCGGCCACCGTCGAGCCGG
>JBEQAM010000232.1:0-4159 GCA_041640375.1 Rehaibacterium sp.
CAATGGCCGCCTGTTCCGCGAACTGGCGGTGGTGATGGCCGGCGCCATCGCCATCTCCGCCTTCGTCGCGCTCAGCTTGACGCCGATGATGTGCTCGCGGCTGGTGCGCCCGCACGAGGCCCGGCCGACCGGCTTCAACGGCTGGGTGGACCGCCGCCTGCAGGCCCTGGCCGGCGCCTACCGCCGCCTGCTCGGGCGCGTGGTCGGCCGTCCGCTGCTGTTCACCGGCGTGCTGCTGGCCACCCTGGCCGCCAGCGGGCTGATGCTCAACCTGGTGCCGCGCGAGTTGGCCCCGCCGGAAGACCGCGGCGCCTTCTTCGCCATGATCGTCGGCCCCGAGGGCGCCGGCTTCGACTACACCGTCAAGCAGGTCGAGGAGGTCGAGCGCCGGCTGCTGGCCTACGCCGGCGAGGACGGTCCCGTGGACCGGGTGAACACCCGCGTGCCCGGCGGCTTCGGCGCCAGCGAGGAGATGCACACCGGCCAGGCCATCGTGCTGCTCAAGCCGTGGAACCAGCGCAAGGTTTCGACCGCCGAGCTGGTCGAACAGGTGCGCGCCGATCTCGCTGACCTGCCCGGCGTGGTGGCGCGTCCGACGGTCCGCTCCGGCCTGGTGCGCAGCGGCGGCCAGCCGTTCCAGGTGGTGCTGGGTGGCGCCAACTACGAGGAGCTGGTCGAGTGGCGCGACCGCCTGCTGGCGCGGATGGAGGAGAACCCCGGCCTGTTCGGCGCCGACTCCGACTACAAGGAGACCCGCCCGCAGCTGCGCGTGCAGATCGACCGCGAGCGCGCCGCCGATCTCGGGGTGTCGGTCGGCGACATCGGCCGCACCCTCGAGACCATGATGGGCTCGCGCCGCGTCACCACCTTCGTGCAGGACGGCGAGGAGTACGACGTGATCCTGCAGGCCCGCCTGCAGGACCGCACCGAGCCGGCCGATCTCAACAACCTCTACGTGCGCGCCCGCAGCGGCCAACTGGTGCCGCTGGCCAGCGTGGTCACGCTGAGCGAGGTGGCCGAGCCGGGCACGCTCAACCGGTTCAACCGCCTGCGTGCGATCACGCTCAGCGCCGGCATCGCGCCGGGCTACACCCTGGGCGCGGCACTGGACTGGATCCAGAAGGTCGCCGAGGAAGAGCTGCCGGAGACCGCCATGCTCGACTACAAGGGCGAGTCGCGCGAATACATGCAGTCCGGCAGCGCGGTGCTGTTCACCTTCGCGATGGCGCTGCTGGTGGTGTATCTGGTGCTGGCGGCGCAGTTCGAGAGTTTCATCCATCCGTTCGTGATCATGCTCACGGTGCCGCTGGCTGTGCTCGGCGCGCTGATCGGCCTGGCGGTGACCGGCAACACGCTCAACCTGTTCAGCCAGATCGGCATCATCATGCTGGTGGGGCTGGCGGCCAAGAACGGCATCCTGATCGTCGAGTTCGCCAACCAGCGCCGCGATGCCGGCCGCAGCGTGCGCGAGGCGATCCTGGAGGCGGCCGAGGTGCGCCTGCGGCCGATCCTGATGACCTCGATCGCCACCATCGCCGGCGCCATCCCGCTGGTGATCGCCACCGGCCCCGGTTCCAACAGCCGCGCCGCGATCGGCGTGGTGGTGGTGTTCGGCGTCGCCTTCTCCACGCTGTTGTCGCTGTTCGTGGTGCCGGCGTTCTACGCGCTGCTGGCGCGCTACACCCGTTCGCCGGACGCGCTGGCGCGCCGGATCGCGCAGATGGACGAAAAGACCCGGGATGTCGATGGCCGCGCGCCCGCCTGAGCGCGGCCGCGCCCGCCCGCCCGCGCAACGCGCGGCGGAAGTGCGTTTGTACGGGCTCAATGCCTGCCTGGCCCTGTTCGCACGCCGCCCGCAGGACTTGCGCAAGCTGTGGCTGAGCGAATCACGCATCGGCGCGCTCAAGCCGGTGCTGGCCTGGTGTGTGAGACAGCGCGTCGGCTACCGCGTGGTCGCCGACGAGGATCTGGCGCGGTTGGCGGGCAGCGGCCACCACGAGGGCGTGGTGTTCGACGCGCTGCGCCGCGAGGAGCCGACGCTGGAGGCGTGGCTGCGCGACCTGCCGGCCGAAGGCCCGGCGCTGGCCGTGTGGCTGGATGGCGTCGGCAATCCGCACAACCTCGGCGCGATCCTGCGCTCGGCCGCGCATTTCGGTGTGGCCGGCGTGTTGTTGCCACACGGCGGCGGGCTGGGGCTCTCCGGCGCCGCCGCACGGGTGGCCGAGGGCGGTGCCGAGGCGGTGCCGCTGGTGCGTCTGCCGGCGATGCGCGATGCGCTGCCTCGGCTCGCCACGGCCGGTTTCGCGCTGGCCGCCACCGTGGTGCGTGACGGTGCGCCGCTCTACGCCGCCGAACTGCCGCCGCGGCTGGTGCTGGTGATGGGCGCCGAAGGCGAGGGCGTGGACCCGATGCTGGCTGCGGCCTGCGCACAGCGCCTGGGCATTCCCGGCACCGGTGCGGTCGAAAGCCTCAACGTCGCCGCCGCCACGGCGGTGTTTCTCGGCGAATGGTGGCGCCGACACCGTCAGCCGTAGCTGCTCGATCGGCAGGAGCGAGGCAAGTCGCGACCGAGATACTGCGGGTTTTCCGGTCGCGACAAACCCGCAGGCAGGCGAAACCCCGGCGCGCGGCGCCGGCGGGCGCGACGGAGCCGGCCAGGCAAGGCAACCGGCACATCGCGCCAACCAGGTCGCCGCAGGATCACTGCCGCGCGCAATCCACCGGCCCACCATGCCGCCGGTTGTCGCAAGTTCACCGGCGCCCGGGCATCATGTCCGTTCTTTCAACGGCTTATGACTTCCCGATGCGTCAGCGTGTCCTGATTGCCTGCGTCCTGCTGCTGCTCGCCCTGCCGGCGTTGGCCGCCAAGCGCACGAGCTACGACGTCGACTATCTGGTCGCGTTCCTGCCCGCGGAGAAGGTCGCGGCGGTGACCATCAGCGTGCGCCCGGGCACTGGCATGGCCAACAGCTTCGACTTCCGCATGGACCCCAAGCGCTACACGCAGATCGAGGGCGACGGCACGATCGAGCGCGACGGCGACCGTCTGCTGTGGGACCCGCCGGCCAAGGGCGGCGAGCTGCGCTACCGCTACCGCATCGACAAGCGCCGCCGCGGTGGCGGTTACGACGCGCGCATCACCGATCACTGGACGATCGTGCGCGGCGATCACCTGATTCCCTCCGCGGTGGTGCGCACGACGCCGGGCGCCGATTCGCGGGCGCGGCTGCGCTTCGATCTGCCCGAAGGCTGGAGCGTCGATACGCCGTGGAAACTGGCCGCGGACGGCAAGAGCTACGTCATCGTGAATCCGGAGCGACGCTTCGACCGGCCGACCGGCTGGATGATCGCCGGCGACCTCGGCATCCGCCGCGAGCAGCTGGACGGCATGGAGATAGCGGTCGCCGCGC
This sequence comes from Rehaibacterium sp., assembly GCA_041640375.1. Classification (GTDB taxonomy): domain Bacteria; phylum Pseudomonadota; class Gammaproteobacteria; order Xanthomonadales; family Xanthomonadaceae; genus Rehaibacterium. Next base: position 3,411 of record JBEQAM010000232.1, read on the forward strand.
CGCGCGGCGAAGCGATGCGGCGCAACGAGGTGCTGGCGATGGTGCATGTCAGCTATCCCGAGCTGCAGGCCGCGTTCGGCAAGCTGCCGAGCAAGATACTCATCGTCGGCGCCGGCGACCCGATGTGGCGCGGTGGCTTGTCCGGGCCGCGCTCGCTGTACATGCACGCCGCCCGTCCGCTGATCAGCGAGAACGGCACCAGCACCCTGATGCACGAGCTGGTGCACGTCATCACCCGCATCCAGGGCACCCACGAGCCGTGGATCGCCGAGGGCATCGCCGAGTACTACTCGCTGAGCCTGCTGTACCGCTCGGCGCTGATCAGCGAGGCGCGCTACCGGCGCGGGCTGGAATGGATGGAGAACCACGGCCGCAACGTGAGGACCCTGCGCGGCGTGCGTTCGCACGGTCCGGTGACGGCGCGCGCGGTGACCCTGTTCGCCGCGCTCGACGCCGAGATCCGCGAGCGCAGCCAGGGCGAGCGCGATCTCGACGACGTCGTGCAGGCGCTGATGAAGATCCGCCGGCCGACGCTGGAAGATCTGCGCCGCGCCGCCGAGGACGCGATCGGCGCCCCGTCCAAGACCCTGCAATCGCGCGTGCTGGACTAGCAGGCCGTCGAAAGACAGCCTGCCGGCCGCCAGCCCGCTCGGCCCTCAGCTCTTCAGATACGCCAGCCCCATCCGCGCCTGTTGGCCGAACAGCTTGAACTGGTTGAACAGTTCTTCGTCGAGCGGCCGGCCGCTCGG
>JBEQAM010000233.1:0-4149 GCA_041640375.1 Rehaibacterium sp.
CAAGCAGAAGGTGCGACGTTTCGATCCGGGCACGATCGACGAGGAGCGCGTGTTCGACCTGGAGAACCAGCTGCCGCGCAACCGCTCGGTGCTGACCTTCGACTACCGCTCGCCGTGGAACCTCGATCTGCTCGTGCGCGCCAACCGCTACTCCGGCTGGCAGGACTTCACCTTCGGCGAACGAGCCAGCTTCGGCTCCGAGTGGCTGTTCGACCTGGCGGTGACCTGGCACCTCCGCGACCGGTTCCACCTCACCGTGGGCGGGCAGAACATCTTCGACACCTACCCCGATCGCGAAACCAACGGAGTGCTGAATTTCCTCGGTCTCAGCTACCCACTGTCCTCCCCGTTCGGTTTCAACGGCGGCGAGTGGTACGTGCGCCTGTCGGTCGACGTCTGGTAACCGTTGCAGCATCGCCCGCACCCCGGCTGCGGCCGGGGTGCGGCATTCAGGCCAGGCGGACGTCCGGCGCGCTGAGCTCACCGGCCGCCCGTGGCGCGTCGAACAGGTAGCCCTGGCCGTAAGCGCAGCCCAGTCCGATCAGCGTCTCGCGCTGCACCGGGGTTTCGATGCCCTCGGCGATCACCTCGATGCCCAGCGAGCGCGCCAGCGCCAGGATGGCACGCACCACCGCCGCGCCGCCGTGCCCGGACGCGCTGTCCAGCCCGGCAATGAAGCTGCGGTCGATCTTCAGCGAACCGATCGGGAAACGGTGCAGGTACGACAGCGCCGAATAGCCGGTGCCGAAGTCGTCCAGCTGCGAAACCACGCCGGCTTCGCGCAGCTGCAGCAGGCTGTCGCGCACCACGGCCGAGTCGTCGAGCAGTGCGCCCTCGGTGATCTCGATGCGAAGCTGCGATGGCGCAAGGCCGTTTTCGGCCATCAGTTCGAGCAGCCGCGCGGTCAGGCGCGGCGAGCGGAAGTGGCGCGGCGAGACGTTGATGCAGACATACTGCCCGGGCCCCAGCAATGAAGGAGCGATCCGGCAGGTGCGCTCGAACAGCAGCCAGTCGACCTGTTCGATCAGGCCGCTGTCCTGCGCCACCGCCAGGAAATGCTCGGGACACAGCAGCCCCTGCGTCGGATGGCGCCAGCGCAGCAGCGACTCCAGCCCGACCCGGCGCGCGTCGTCCAGCCGCACGATCGACTGGAAGTACGGCTCGAAGTCGCCTGCCGTCAGCGCGCGGCGCAGGTCGCTCTCGATGTCGAGCACGCGCAACGCCTCGTGGCGCAACTGCTCGTCGAACACCTCGTAACGCTGCCGCCCGCCGGCCTTGGCGCGGTACATGGCGGCGTCGGCGTCGCGCAGCAGCTCCTCGCCGCGGTGATAGCGCGGATGCGACAGCGCGATGCCAATGCTGGCCGAGGTGTACAGCTCCTTGTCGCCGATGATCATCGGCGCGCCGAGCGCATCGATCACGCGCGCTGCCACCTCGCGCGCCTCCTCCTCGCCGTGGATCTCATCGAGCAGGATGGCGAACTCGTCGCCCCCAAGCCGCGCCACGGTATCGGGCTCGCGCACCGCGCCGGCGATGCGTCGGCCGGCCTGCACGAGCATCTCGTCGCCGATCAGGTGGCCGACACTGTCGTTGACCACCTTGAAGCGGTCGAGGTCGAGGAACAACACCGCGAACAACCGGCGCGGGTCGCGATGGTAGCGCGCCATCGCCGCCTGCAGCCGGTCGAGCAGACGGGCGCGGTTGGGCAGCCCGGTCAGGCTGTCGTGCAGGGCCTGATGGGTCAGCCGCTCCTCGGCGCGCTCACGTTCGGCGACCATCGCGCGCAGTTCGCGGTTGGCCTCGGCCAAGGCATGGGTGCGCTCCTCGACACGCTGCTCCAGCTCGGCGTAGGCGAGCTTCAGGCGGTCCTGCGCCTGCTTGCGCTCCAGGCCGGCGGCGATATGGAAGGCCACGAAGCTCAGCAGCTCCTGGTCGTGCAGATTGAAGCCGATCCCGGGCGAATAGCTCTGCACGGCAAGCACTCCGATGGTGCGCTCGCCCTGCACCAGCGGCACCCCCAGCCACCAGTCCGAGGGCGCGCCGGAGGTGATCACCTCGCCCTGCGCCTGCAGCGCCTCGTGGGCGGCCTGGTCGACCAGCAGCGGACGACCGGTGCGCAGCACGTACTCGGTGAGGCCGCGCCCGAGCAGGCGCCGTGGCCGCGGCGGGTCACGCTCATCCACCGAGTAGGGAAACTCCAGTGCCGTGCCGTCCTCGGAGAGCAGCGCGATGAAGAAGTTCTTCGCGTACAGCAGCTCGCCGACCACCGCATGCACCTGGGCATAGAACGAGTCCATGCTGTCGGCGCCGATGGACAACTCGGCGATGCGGAACTGGGCGGCCAACAGGCGTTGGGCGCGCTGGCGCTCCTCGACCTCCTGGCGCAGCTCGTCGTTGGCGGCGGCGAGCGCGCGGGTGCGGTCACGCACCCGCTGCTCCAGCTCGCGCTGACCCTGCTTGCGCAGCAGCGCGGTGAGGATATGCCGCGCCACGAAGGTCAGCAGCGCCCGGTCCTCCTCGCTATAACGCACACCGCGGTCATAGCTCTGCACCACGACGGCGCCGCGCACGCCATGCTCGTCGAGCATGGGCACGCCCAGCCAGTCCTCGCTGTCCGGCCCGGTCTGCGGGCTGGACGCCAGTCCGAGTTCAGCCGCGACGCGATCGGACGGCCCCATCATCGACTGGCCGCGGCGGATCAGCGCCACGGTGAGGCTGTTCGGCAGGTCGGCGATGGCGAACTCGGTCTCTGGATCGGGGGCGAAGTTGTGCTTGGAGTCGGCGAAATAGAGGAAGCGGATCGACTCCCGCGCGGCATCGTAGAGGACGATGTAGAAGTTCTCGGCATACATCAGGTCGGACACGATCCGATGGATGCCGCGCAGCATCTCGCTCATCTCGAGCGGCGCACCGGCCATGTCGGCGATGGCGTAGAGCGCGCCTTGCAGCAGTTCGGCCTTCTCCAGCCGGTGGACGGTCTCGTGCAGGTGCTCGCGCTCGAGCAGGGTGGCCGCCCGGCGCAGCGCGGCATCGGCGAGGTGGCGCAGACGGTCCTCGGAACCCTCCCCCCCGCCTCCCAGCGCCACCGCCACCCAACCCAGCGCATGCGGAACGGCCCGCGCCTGGGCGAAACCGGCGCCCGACCCGGCGCGGTGCAGGCGGTCGTCGAGGGCATCGATGGCCTCGGCCAGGGTATCGCGGAGGTCGGCCGGCAGGCCGGCATCGCTGCCGAAACGACCGCTGCGCCCGCCCGAACGTCCGCAGCGCAGGGCCACCGGTGCGCCGGCCGCGAACTCGCGCAACACCTCCGCCAGCGCGGCCATGTCTTCGGCATAGGCGATGGCCCGCCAGGCCGACGCTTCGGTGCGCTGGGCGTCGCGCGACCTGCTGGTCTTGGCCTGGATGCGTCGCCGGCTCATGCCCCCGGAGCATAGCAACGCCTCGGACAAAGACCAGCATTCCCGTAGACCTCGCCAGCGGCTAGGCTGTGGCGATGACTGCGGAGCCGACCGACGAGGAGCTGATGCTGGCCTTCGGCCGTGGCGAGGCGGATGCCTTCGAGACGCTGTACGCCCGCCACCGCGCACCGCTGTTCCGCTTCCTGCACGGCAGCGTGCGCGACCACGGCCTGGCCGAGGAGCTGTTCCAGGATGTCTGGCAGCGGGTGGTCGCCGCCCGGGCCCGCTACCGGCCGGAAGCCCGCTTCGCCACCTGGCTGTACCAGGTGGCGCACCATCGGCTGGCCGACCACTGGCGCGCCAAGAGCCACCGCCCGGACCCGCCGCCCGACGGCGAGGAGCGCATCGCCCGCGAAGCGGACCCGGACGGCCCCGACAGGCGTTTATCCGAGTTCGAGGAGCGCCGCCGGCTGCAGCGCGCGCTGGAGGAACTGCCGCCGGAGCAACGCGAGGCAGTGCTGCTGCGACTGGAGCAGGAACTGTCGCTGGAGGAGATCGGCCGCATCACCGGCGTCGGCCGCGACCCCGGCAACTCGCGGCTGCGCTACGCGTTGGCCAAGCTGCGCGCCAGGCTGAGGACGAACTGATGCACGACCAAGACCCGCGCACGGAAGCCCACGACGCCGAGGAGCGCGAGCTGGCCCGGATCGCCCGCGCCCTACCTGGCGGCGGCCCCTCGCCGCGGGTGGAT
>JBEQAM010000234.1:0-4144 GCA_041640375.1 Rehaibacterium sp.
TTCTCGACCGAGGCCTTCGGCCGGCCGCTGCGCGGCAACGTCGGCGTGCGCTACGTCGAGACCGAGCAGCGCTCGACCGGTATCGGACTGATCAACAGCGCGCCGACCGAGATCACGGTCGAGCGCAAGTATGACGACCTCCTGCCGGCTCTGAACCTGAGCCTGGATCTCACCGACGACGTCGTGGTCCGTTTCGGCGCCGCCAAGGTGATGGCGCGGCCGGGGCTGGGCAACCTCAGCCCGGGGGTCAACATCAGCGTCTCGGGTTCGGCGCGCACGGTCAGCGGCCAGAACCCGCTGCTCAACCCGTTCCGCGCCAGGACCTACGACCTCGGCTTCGAGTGGTACTTCGCGCCCGAGTCGCTGCTGTCGCTGGCGCTGTTCTACAAGGACATCGACAGCTTCGTGCAGACCACGCGGCAGACCGGCACCTTCGACCAGAACCCGTTCGGCCTGCCGGCCAGCCTGCTGCCGCCCGGCGTCTCGCCGCAGGACACGTTCGAGTTCACCTTCCCGGTCAACACCCCGGGCGGTCCGCTCAAGGGCTTCGAGATCGGCTACCAGCAGCCTTTCACCTTTCTGCCCGGCATCTGGCAGCGTTTCGGCACCCAGCTCAACTACACCTACGTCGATTCGCAGATCAGCTACCTGACCGCGACCGGCGCGCTGGCTGCGCGCGAGAAGCTCACCGGCCTGTCGAAGAAGGCCTACAACGCGACCCTGTACTACGAGGACGAGCGTTTCGGTGCGCGCGTCTCGCTCGCCCATCGCGACGACTACCTGACCAACGTGCCGGGCCGAAACAACAACGACGTCGAAGGCACCAAGGGCACCACCACCGTCGACGCCTCGGCCTCCTACAAGCTCAACGAACGGGTCGAGCTGACCTTCGAGGGGCTGAATCTGACCAACGAGTTCAACGACCAGTGGGTCGATTCGGTGGGCGACCGTGTCTCGGTCTACCACCAGACCGGACGCGTCTACATCTTGGGCGTCCGGGTCCGCTTCTGAAGCGTGAAGCCATCGCACGAGCGTGTGCACCCAGGGCGCCGGGCTTCCGGCGCCTTTTTTTTCGGGAGGGAAACAGCATGAGCGGCAAGTCCTGTGTCTCCGGCGTCGGCCTGATGGTCCTCGCCGCACTCTCCGCGCCGGCCTGGGCCGGCAAGCGTGATCTGGGGCGCGAAGTGCTCGCCCCCGGCGACGGCTGGGCCGCGGCCGGGCCCGGCACCACGGGCGGCGCCGCTGCCGGGCCGCACCAGGTCTATGTCGTCAGCAATCGCCGCGAGCTGATCGCCGCGCTCAACGACGGCGTCCCGTCCTCCACCTCGCCATCCAATCCCTCGGCCGCACCGAAAATCATCTATGTCGACGGCATCATCGACGCCAATGTCGACGATGCCAACCACCCGCTGGACTGCGACCACTACGCGGCCGGTACCGGTTACTCGCTGGCGGCCTACCTCGCGGCCTACGATCCCGAGGTCTGGGGACGCGAGGCCCGGCCGAGCGGACCGCTCGAGGACGCGCGCATCGCCGCCCGCAACCGCCAGCAGGCGCGGGTGCGGATCCGCATCGGCTCCAACACGACCATCGTCGGGATCGGCAAGCAGGCCACCATCCGTGGTGCCTGGTTCGACCTGCGCGGCGTCTCCACGACCCACCGTCGCGGCAACATCATCATCCGCAACCTGACCTTCGAGGACACCTTCGACTGCTTTCCGGCCTGGGATCCGCTCGACGGCGCGGATGGCAACTGGAATGCCCAGTACGATGCGATCTCGCTGCGCGATGTCGACAACGTCTGGATCGACCACAATCGCTTTCGCAACGTCACCACGGCCGACGACCTGCTGCCTGTCCACTTCGGCCGCAAGTACCAGGTGCACGACGGGCAGATCGACATCACCAACACCTCGGATCTGGTTACGGTGTCGTGGAACCGCTTCGAGCGCCACGACAAGCTGATGCTGATCGGGTCTTCCGACAGTGCGGTCGCCGACCGCGGAAGGCTGCGCGTGACGCTGCATCACAACCTGTTCGACGACATCGGTCAGCGCGCGCCGCGGGTGCGCTTCGGCCAGGTGCATCTGTACAACAACTACTACCGGATCCGGCATCCGGCCGATTACAGCTACAGCTGGGGCGTCGGCATCGAGTCGCAGATCTTCGCCGAGCAGAACTTCTTCTTCAGCGATCACGCGGTGACGCCGGACCGGTTCGTCGCGGTATTCCGCGGTACCGCCCTGACCGCGATCGGCAACCTGCACACCGGCGTGCCGGCGCGGCGGCCGGTGGACATCGTCGCCGCCTACAACGCGGTCAACGATCCGCCGCTCGGCGCCGACGCGGGCTGGACGCCGGTGCTGGCGGCCGGTCGGCAGCCGGCCTGGGACGTGCCGCAGACCGTGCTGAGCCAGGCCGGGCCGATCGACTGGTAGCTGGGCGTGCCGAGCCGGCGGCCGGTTGCCGGCCGCCCGGCCGGCCAGAGGGCGCGCTGGACGAGGGGGTATGCGCTGCCGAGCCGGCGCTGGCCCCGCGCTGCGGTGTTGCGGTGCCGTGGCGCAGAAACTCGCGGCGGGGGACGGGCCTCGGCGGAGCGCGGCAGGCGTGAGGCTTGGGCGGACTCATCGGGGTCATCGCCCGCCTGCACGGGATGGGGGCGGGGTTCGGACGCCTTGCGGCAAGGCGGGTCTGGCCCGTCACGCCTTGCTCCGGTTGCGTCCGGCCTCGCTTCCGCTCTCGCGGGGACGACGCCCCCGAAGCGCAACCCCTGCCTCCCCATTCTCGCTTTTCCGGCGATCACGCCGGTGGCGGCCGTCGCGGCAGCTCCTTCAGCGGCTCCATGGTGTCGAGATCCCAGTCGGTCTCGACGAACGGCGCGCGCACTTCAGGCACCACGGGGTAGCCGCCGACTTCCTCTTCACTGTCGATGATCGCGCCACGGCCCTCGATCACGTTGGCGACGATGCGGCGGTCGATGTCGTCGCGATCCCAGGGGCGCGCGCCGGCATGCAGGATCACGTGGTCCTGGACCTGCTCGGCGCGCAGCAGGCGTACGCCGAACGGCAACTCGGGCGCCCGGCGCAGCCGGTTGAGCCGGATCGGTGCGGTGGTGTAGCGGCCGATCTGCGGGATCGGCTGACCGATGCGGTCCACCGCGATGTTGTCCTCCAGGTACAGATCCAGGTCACCTGAGCCCCCGATCATGAACAAGGCCAGCGCCTCGGTGGAGGGGCCGGCGCGCATGACGTTGCCCCGGATCGACATCAGTCCGGTCTGGTACTCGCGCCCGACCCACTCCTCGGCAATCAGGTTGTAGTGGATGGCGCGCTGGCCGGGGTCGTAGATCAGATTGTTGATCACCTGGCCGCGTACGCCACCCTTGAACAGCGGGCTGCGTTCGTAGTTGTGCGCATAGAGGTTGCCCACGATCAGGATGTCGGTGACGTTGTCGTGGATCAGCGAGCCCTTGGAATGCTCGCCCTTGGCGTGGGTGGAGTGGGCCAGGCCTTCGGCGAGGATGTTGTTGCTGAAGGTGATCCGGTGCGAGGTGCCGGCGCGCCACTGCTCCGGGGTGTCGCCGATGAAGCGGGTGCCGGAGGCGGAGAGATTCTCGTCGGTGGCCCAGGTCAGCGAGTTGTTGTCGATGATCACGTCGCGGGCGCCGGCCACGGTGGTGATGGCGTCGAAGTCGATGCCGGCGCCCTTGCGCAGCCCACCCTCGCCGGGGCGGATGCGGAGGTGCCGGATCACCACATCATGGGGGGCGACGACCAGGCCGCCCCGGATCAGGGTCACGCCCGGCGAAGGGGCGGTCTGACCGGCGACGGTCAGGTAGGGCTGATCGATGCGGATCTCGCGCAGGCCCAGGTCGATCACCCCGGCCACCTCGAACACCACGATGCGCGGCCCCGGCGTGCGCAGGGCTTCCAGCAGCGAGCCCGGACCGTCCGCGCGCAGGGTGGTGACGCGCAGGATTTGGCCGCCACGGCCGCCTGGGGTGTGCGCGGCCCAGCCTTGGGCGCCGGGGAAGGCCGGCTGGCGCGCGCCGTCGGCGGCCTGCGCCAGACCGCACCCGGTCAGCACGCCGGCGACCAGCAGGGCACCGAGGAAACGGCGACCGACACCGGCCGCCCGGTTGGCG
>JBEQAM010000235.1:0-4136 GCA_041640375.1 Rehaibacterium sp.
CGAGCAGTTCGGCGCCGGGCACGCCGGCGTCGATCAGCCGTTGTTGCTCGGGCGAACCGGGTTCGATGTTGAAGCTGGCCAGCGCGATGCGGTCGTCGACGTCGATGTTGTAGTAGTCGAGCGTCACGGTGAAATCGCGCGACGGCGCGTACACGATGCCGGCCGAGTAGGCGAACGACTCCTCGACCTCCAGCGGCCGCGAACCCAGCGCGACCGAGGCCGGGTGGTTCACCGGGAACGTGCCCAGCGGCACCAGCGTGCCGGAGGCGTCGGCGGTGGTGGTCACGTCCAGCGTATTGGCCTGACCCGGCGTCGGCGCGCGGAAGCCGGTGTTGACCGTGCCGCGCAGGGCGAATGCCTCGCTGGCCTGGAAGCGGGCCGATACTTTCCAGTCGAAGTGGGTGTCGAAGGCTGCCGATTCCTCGACGCGGCCGGCCAGACCTACCGTCAGCCGTTCGGTCAGATCGGCCTCGAGGTCGAGGTAGGCGGCCCAGCTGTTCTGGCTGAAGCGGCCGGCCGATTCGGGGCCGTCGCCCTGGAAGCCGTCCGAGCCGACGCCGAACAGTAGCGCGGTGGGGCCGCTCTCGAACGAAGCCGGGTCGCCCTGGCCGATGATGTACACCTCGCTGCGCCATTCGGCACCGAAGGCGATGTTGAGCGGCGTGGCGAACACGCCATTTTCCAGCGCGTAGGCGAAGTCGAGGTTGACGCCGCGCTCGCGCTGTGTGAGCGTGCCGGGTCGGAACTCGGTCGGACTGAGACGACCGAGGCTGGGGTTGATCGAGTCACGCAGCAGATAGACGACTTCGTTCTCGCCCAGGCGCCCGCTCAGATCACAGCGCAGGCCGCCGGCGCTCTCGCCACGGAGGCCGAGAACGGTCTCGAAGTCCTCGATCTCGGCGCCGAAGGTGGGCGTGTAGCCGCCCGGGAAGCGGGTGTGGATCGGGTTGAGGGCGACCCAGCCGGACGGGCTGGTCGCGCTCGGGGTGAGGTAGTCGGCCGGGTTGAGGCCACGGGCGATGATGGCGTTGACCAGGGCCTGGTCGACCGGGTCGGGCTGGCCGTCGCCGTCCCGGTCCACCATCAGCGTGCCGCGCGGGCGGATGCCGGGTACGCCGACCGGGGTGCGGTAGAAGAAGCTGGAGTCGAAGTCCTGGTCGGCGTAGCTGCCGAAAGCATAGGCGCGGATACTGTCGCTGACCCCGACCTCGCTGTTGAAGAACAGACGGATGCCTTCGGCGTTCGGATCGCCCCAGCGCTGGCCGAGACCGTTGAACGGCACTTGGTCGCGGCCGACGAAGTTGCCGACGACGGCGGCATCGGCGCGCGGATGGCCGCGCGAGGTGAAGTCGTTCTTGAAATATTCGGCGGTGAGATTGAAGAAGCCGTCGCTGGTCAATGGAGTGCCCCAACTCAGCGAGGTGCGGTACTTGTCGCCGTCGCCTTCGTAGGTCGAGCCGTACTGCCCGTCGATCTTCAGGCCGCTGGAGTAGTCGTTGAGGATGATGTTGATCACACCGGCGATCGCATCGGAGCCGTACTGCGCCGAGGAGCCGTCGCGCAGCACTTCCACGCGCTGGATCGCCGCCGCCGGGATCAGACCGAAGTCGACCGCTTGCGCGCCCTGGTTGACCGTGCCGAACGGCTCGACCTGCAGGTTGACCAGCGCCGAGCGGTGACGGCGCTTGCCGTTGATCAGCACCAGCGTCTGGTCGGGCGGCAAGTTGCGCAGGCTGGCCGGGCGGATGAAGGCCGTGCCGTCGGCGATGGGAAAACGCTGGGTGTTGAACGAGGGAGCGATGCTGGCCAGCTGGTCGGTGAACTCGGGCGAGGACTGCCGTTCCAAGGTCGTCGGGTAGAACACGTCGATCGGCGAGATCGATTCGACCGGCACGCGACCGCGCACGCGCGTGCCGGTAACGATGATCTGGTCGAGCTGGGCGATTTCCTCTTCCGCTGTCGTGGCTTCCTGCGCCTGGGCTGGGACGGCCAGCAGGGCGCAGAACAACGCCGTGGCCGAGTACAGGGCCGAACGGCGCAGTGTCGTGCTCGTGTGCCGACGGATCCCGGCTCCAGGCATGTCAGGCCATTGCGGCCGTGCCCGCTTGCATTTCTGCGTCTGCATTGTCTTGCTCCCCTAATTGTGTCGGTCGAAGGACGGCCGCCTGCCGACGGCCACCGGCGGGAGCCGTCCTCCGGTTGGCCGGAGTGGTCTTCGGGACTCCCGTCATCGACGCTTTTACTCTTTTATTACACGTTGGGGAAGGATTTTTTCCGGAGATAAAAGCTTTTCTGAAACAGTCGGTTGCATGCTGGCGGCATGGCGTGCGCCGCTGTCGGACGGGCGGCGGGACAAGCGGGGCGTGAGGGCGGGACGGGGGATCAGCCGTCCTGTCGGTCGTCGACCGTCAGATGGCAGTGGCCGTCGACGAACTGCGCCTGCACGCGTCGCCCCGGTGTCGCCTCGCCGGCGAGCCGCAGCAGCGTCCCGCTGTCGCGGTCGCGCAGGATCACGTAGCCGCGTGCCAGCGTGGCCAGCGGGCTGGTGGCCTCCAGTGCGCGGGCGAGCCCCGCCAGGCGCAGGGCCTGCTGATCGAGTCGGCGCGTGAGCAGGAGCTGTTGGCGCTCGCCCAAGCGACGCAGGCGTTCGCGCGAATCCTGTAGACGTCGCCAGGGATGAAGCGCCCGCAGTTGTGCCGCTGTCGCTGCCAGGCGGCTCTCGGCGCGCTCGATCCGGCGTCGCGCGACCAGCCGCAGGCGGTGTTCGAGATCGCCCAGCCGCTGGCGGCTGCGGGCCAGGCGCTGCTGCGGACTGCCGGCACGCAGGCGCAACCAGGCGCGGTCGGCACGTTGCGCCCACCCCTGATGCAAGCGGTCGAAGGCGTTGTCCAGCCGGCGTCGCTGGGCGGCGAGGGCGGCCAGCAGCTCGCCGCGCTCGGGGACGAGCAGTTCGGCGGCGGCCGAGGGCGTGGGGGCGCGCAGGTCGGCGGCGAAATCGGCGAGGGTCACGTCGATCTCGTGGCCGACGGCCGACACCAGCGGCACCGGCGATTCGACGATCAGGCGCGCCAGCGCCTCGTCGTTGAAGCACCACAGATCCTCCAGCGAGCCGCCGCCACGGGTCAGCAGCAGGGCATCGTAGCGCCGGCTGGCGTAGGCGCGACGGAGCATGGTGGCGATCTCGGCGGCGGCGGTCGCGCCCTGCACCGGCACCGGCAGGATTTCCGCCTCGATCAGTGGAAAACGTCGGCCGAGCACGCTGAGCACGTCGCGCACCGCGGCGCCGTGCGGCGAGGTGAGGATGCCCAGCCGGCGCACGAAGCGCGGCGGCGGGCGCTTGCGGGAAGTGTCGAACAGTCCTTCGGCGGCGAGCCTGGCCTTGAGTTCCTCGAAGGCGCGGCGCAGGGCGCCTTCGCCGGCCTCTTCCATGTGATCGAGCACGAGCTGATAGTCACCGCGCGGCTCGTACAAGGTGAGCCGGCCGCGGGCGAGCACGCGCTGGCCGTCGGTCGGGCGGAAGCGCAGCAGCAGCGCCTTGTTGCGGAACAGTGCGCAGCGCACCTGGGCACGCTCGTCCTTGAGGGAGAAATACAGGTGACCGGAGGCCGGGCGCGAGAGGCTGCCGATCTCGCCCTCGACCCAGACCAGCGGAAAGGCGCCCTCCAGCAGGTCGCGCGCCAGCGCGTTGAGCTGGCCCGGGGTCAGGATCTGGCGTTCGCGGGCAAGGTCGGACACGTACGGGCTCCGGGGACGGCCGGCCAGCATGCCGCCGCCGATCGTCGGCGGCAAGCCGCGGCGGACGGTCGTGGGCGGGCAGGACGGGCGGTCTAGAATATGCATCGACTCCTCCGGCGATACCGATGACCAGCCCCGCCTACCGCCATCTGCGTGACCTGCCGCCGATCGAGAGCAGCGGCAAGGCGCTGGCCTTGCCAACCGACGCGCGGCGACTCGCCGCCTGGGTGGCGGCCCTGCCGCGCGCCAATCCGGCCGTCGTGCAGGCGCAGTTGCGCGATGCGCTGGACGCGCTCGTCGGGCAGCGCCTCAGCGGCGGTGTCCGCTTCGATGCGCTGGAGATGCTGCGCTCGCCGGTGCTGGAAGCGATCGCCCAGCTCGAAGGTCAATTCGTCGGCGCC
>JBEQAM010000236.1:0-4117 GCA_041640375.1 Rehaibacterium sp.
AGCGAACTGCCCAGGCAGCGCAGTGCGATCCGGCAGGCACTGGCCGCCGGCGACGCGGCCGCCGCGCGGGCGACGCTGCATCAACTCAAGGCCTCCTGCGCCTTCGTCGGCGCGGCGCGGCTGCTGGAGGCCGTGTGCGCGCTGCACGCGACACCAGCCGACAGCGCGGCACGCGCGGCCTTCGAGCGCGAGTGCGACGCGCTGGCGTGACGGCACACGCTGAAGGGGTGACCGGGAAGGGGTGACCGGCCCGGCAGTGTAGAATTCGCCGTTTCCTGCTGCCGCCGCGCCCGCCATGACCGACGCCGCCCTCACCGCCCTGTCCCCGATCGACGGCCGCTACGCCGCCAAGGCCGAGGCCCTGCGCCCGATCTTCTCCGAGTACGGCCTGATCCGCGCCCGGGTGAAGGTCGAAGTCGAATGGCTGCTGGCGCTGGCCGCCGAGCCGGGCATCGTCGAACTCGCGCCCTTTTCCGAGGCCGCCACGGCCCGGCTGCGCGCGCTCGCCGACGGCTTCTCGGTGGAGGACGCCGCGCGGGTCAAGGCGATCGAGCGCACCACCAATCACGACGTCAAGGCGGTGGAGTACTTCATCAAGGAGCGACTGAAGGACGACGCCGAACTCGGCCCGGCGCTGGAGTTCGTGCACTTCGCCTGCACCTCCGAGGACATCAACAACCTCGGCTATTCGCTGATGCTGCGCGAGGCGCGCGCAGCGGTGCTCGCGCCGATGCTCGACGCGCTCGCCGGCAAGCTGCGCGCGATGGCGCACGAACACGCCGCGCTGCCGATGCTCTCGCGCACCCATGGCCAGACCGCCTCGCCCACCACCGTCGGCAAGGAGATCGCCAACGTGCTGGCCCGTCTTCAGCGGCAACGGCGCCAGCTCGACGGCGTGGAGCTGCTGGGCAAAATCAACGGTGCGGTCGGCAACTACAACGCCCACGTCATCGCCTACCCCGAAGTCGACTGGCCGGCGCTGTCGCGCCGCTTCGTCGAGTCGCTCGGACTGACGTGGAACCCGTACACCACCCAGATCGAGCCGCACGACTGCATCGCCGAGCTGTGCGACGTGCAGCGCCGCATCAACACCATCGGCATCGACCTGTGCCGTGACGTCTGGGGTTACATCTCGCTGGGTTACTTCAAGCAGGCGGTGAAGGCCGGCGAAGTCGGCTCCAGCACCATGCCGCACAAGGTCAACCCGATCGACTTCGAGAACGCCGAAGGCAACTTCGGCGTCGCCAACAGCCTGTTCGAGCACTTCGCCGCCAAGCTGCCGATCAGCCGCTGGCAGCGCGACCTGACCGACTCCACCGTGCTGCGCGCGCTCGGCACCGCCTTCGGCCACACCGTCGTGGCACTGGACGCGCTGCTACGCGGCCTGGGCAAGCTCAGCGCCAACCCCGAACGCCTCGCCGAAGACCTCGATGCCGCCTGGGAAGTGCTGGCCGAGCCGATACAGACGGTGATGCGCCGTCACGGCCTGCCCAACCCCTACGAGCGGCTCAAGGCGCTGACCCGCGGCCACGGCATCGACGAAGCCACGATGCGCGAATTCGTCGCCGGCCTCGACCTGCCGCAGGATGCCAAGGACCGCCTGCTGGCGCTCACCCCGGCCGGCTACACCGGCCTGGCCGAGCCGTTGGCGAAGAACATCTGAATCCGGCCACGGACCGAGACGGATGAACGCGGACACAGCAGGCCAGATTCAACAGCGCCATCCGTATCGATCCGTGACTGAGCCCCCATGCGCACCCTGTCCATCGAAATCGACGCCTCCCGGCTGCCGCCGCTCGGCATGCCGCCCGAACGCTTCCTGCGCGACTACTGGCAGAAAAAGCCACTGCTGATCCGCAACGCCTTCCCCGGCTTCGTCTCGCCGATCGCGCCCGAGGACCTGGCCGGTCTGGCCTGCGAGGAGGCGGCGCTGTCGCGCATCGTCGTCCACGACCGCAGGCGCGACCGCTGGGAGCTGCGCCACGGCCCGTTCGCCGAAGAGACGTTCCCGACGATGCCGCGCAAGGACTGGACCCTGCTGGTCCAGGACGTGGACAAATGGGACGCCGACGTCCGCGCGTTGATTCCGCATTTTTCGTTCCTGCCGCGCTGGCGCATCGACGACGTGATGATCAGCTTCGCCGCGCCGGGCGGCTCGGTCGGCCCGCACACCGACCAGTACGACGTGTTCCTGCTGCAGGCCCAGGGCCATCGCCGCTGGCAGATCAGCACCGACCCGAAGGCGCCACAGGATTTCCGTGACGACGCCGAGCTCAAGCTGCTCAGACGCTTCACGCCGACCCACGAATGGGTATTGGCGCCCGGCGACATGCTCTATCTGCCGCCCGGCGTGCCGCACCACGGCGAGGCGATCGATGCCTGCCTGACCTTTTCGCTCGGGATGCGCGCGCCCTCGGTGGCCGAGCTGATGGTGGACCTGGTCGAGCACCTGGCCGCCACGATCCCCGATGAGCAGCGCTATGCCGACCCCGATCTGGCGCCCGCCACCGACCCGGCCGAGATCGACGCCGCCGCCCTGGCGCGGCTGGATACGGCGCTGGCAAGGCTCAAGACCATCGACGCCGGCGAGCTGCGTGACTGGTTCGGCCGCTTCATCACCACCTACCGCGCGGCGGGCGACCTGACCCCGCCGGGCCGCATGCCGACAGCGGCCGCGGTGGAAAAAACACTCTCCGCCGGCGGCCGCCTGCTGCGCCACCCCTTCGCCCGCTTCGCCTGGGCCCGCGCCGGCCGCGGCGCGCGGCTGTACGCACACGGCCAGGACTACCCGATGGGCGTGGCCGCCGCGCGCCGGCTGGCCAACGCCGAAGCACTCGATGGCGCCGACTACGCCGCGCTCGATGCCGACGCCCGCACGGCCGTGATGGCGCTCGTCCGCCGTGGACTTTATCGTCCACACAAATGATCCGGGTCGACGGCCCGGCCCGGGAGCGACCGGCAGCCGCCCCCCTTGCGTCCGCGGCGCAGTCGTCGCGGCCGAAGCCGCGCCCACCCGAACAAGCCGCCTGTGCGTGGGGCGGATCAAACCCGAGGAGTCCTCGATGCGCGCCACTCTCGATCCGGAGGCCGGCTTCCACGTCGAACCGGCCGACTACGCCACCGATTTCGAAGACCTGCGCCGCGTCCGCGAGACGGTGTTCGTGCAGGAGCAGAACGTCCCGCTCGAAGAGGAATGGGACGAACTCGACCCCAGGTGCCACCACGTGCTGGCGCGCGACGCGGCGGGTCATCCGATCGGCACCGGTCGGCTCACGCCCGAGCGCAAGATCGGCCGCATGGCGGTGATGCGCGACTGGCGCGGCAAGGGCGTGGGCGAGGCGATCATGCACGCCCTGCTCGACCGCGCCCGCGCGCTCGGCTGGCCCGAGGTCAGCCTGCACGCGCAGGTGGCGGCGATGGGCTTCTACGACAAGTTCGGCTTTGAGCCCTACGGCGAGCGTTTCGAGGAGGCCGGCATCGAACATCAGGCCATGCGTCTGGCGCTGACGCCGATCGAAGCCGTGCCGCGCGCCCCCTCCGACCTGCCACCCTCCGAGCCGCCGCAGCCGGTCGACACCGCCGAACAGGCTGCCGAGGCGCTGCTACGGATGCTCCCGCTGGCGCGCAGCTTGATCCGCATCTACACCCGCGACCTCGACCCGCTGCTGTTCGGCCGCCCCGACGTGCTCGAGGCCCTGCGCCAGTTCGCCACCGGTCGCCGCGGCGCGCAGGTGCGGGTACTGGTGCAGGATCCGGGCAACGCCCAGCTGCGCCACCATCCGCTGCTGGTCCTGGCGCAGCGGCTGGCCAGCGCCTTCCACTTCCGCACTCCGGTCGAGCCGCAGGACGAGCACTACCCGGCCGCCTTCGTCGCCACCGACCGCGGCGGCTTCCTGTTCCGCACCCTCGGCAGCCGCTACGAGGGCGAGGCCAGCGCCTGCGCGCCGGCACGGGCGCGTCAGCTGGCCGCCCTGTTCGATCCGGTCTGGGAGCGCAGCCGCGTGTGCAGCGAGTTCCGTGCGCTGGGGATTTGAGGCCGGCGCCAGGGTGAACGTCGCGGCCCGGATGCGGGCTGCAGGCCGGAATCCGGACGCCGATCCCGGCAATCGCCCCGGCC